>JBCDCL010000007.1:0-17888 GCA_039182175.1 Planctomycetota bacterium | reverse complement strand
GAGTCACGGATTCAGATTGGCGAGCAGCTCGGCTTCCGCGTCACCACCACCACGCAAACTAGCACGCTAGAGAGTGTAGAGTTTTTGGACGTCGGCGTCGTGCTGACGGTGACGCCTCGCATTACACGCGATGGCCGAGTGCTGATGAGAATCCAGCCGGAGGTGTCTAGCGGCGCCGTGAACCCCGAAACCGGTTTGCCTGAAGAAGAGACCACCGAGTTGCAAACCGATGCACTGCTCACCACGGGGCAGGGGATGATCATCGGTGGTCTAATTCAAGAGCGCGACAGCACCGTCATCAGCAAAGTGCCGCTGCTCGGCAGCGTGCCGTATGCGGGCTTCTTCTTCCAGCGGCGGCAGTTGGTCAAGTCGCGTAGCGAGATCATCGTCGCCCTGGTGCCGCATGTGATGCCTTATTCGCCAATCCAACAACAGCGAAACGATGACGGCTTCCGGCGGGCGTTCACTCCGCTCACTTACGGGCCGCTCTGCCGGTTTCCGCGGCCCGAGGAGCCTCGCTTGATCGATACCATGCAAGAACACCCGCCGTGGATGTGTAGCCACGACGATCCATGTTGCGGCGTGCCGACGACGCCCGCGTGGGCGACGATTCGCCGTCTGCCACCGGTGGAAGAGGCCATCGAGACGCCGATCGATTGTGGACCGGAACTACTGCAACCAGAGATCGCCACTCGGCCCGGTGGCCTTCGCATTCGTTAAGCGACTTCGTCAATCGAACCTTCGCAGCAACCTGAGGAGCTACCCATGCCCGACAGGCTTGAATTGCCCGACGACCTGAACAGCCTCATCGAAAAACGTGAAGGCGAAGAACGCCGCACGGGCCAGCAGCCCGCGCCTGAGATAGCCGAGGAACGCCGCACCCAGCCAGACCGCCGTCAGGGCGAGGGCGATCGGTCGGGCGAGAGCACCGAACCGTAAGGTTGGATTGGCCGCGGACTGCCGACGGCTCGTTCGACGGCGAAGTGCCGCCTGCCCGTATCGTGCTGTAGCCAATCACGAACCGGTTCGTAGGGTCGGAGCACCACGGGCGCCGACGCAGCGAATCGTCCTTCGCCGAAGACGCCAAGCGTGGCATGTACCACGGCTTCGGTACCAATCCGCCAGTCGGACTCTGGCTGAACGCGGCGATGCGTCAACCGGTAGCGAACGCTGCCAGTGTGCGGATCGAAGTCTTCGGGACGCACAGGCTGCGTCCAACGTTCGAGCTCGCCATAGCCAAATCGGTGGCGGCTCAACTGCCGTTCGCCCAGCAATCGCACGGTGAGTTCACCTCGCACGACGGCTGGCGATCCGTGCGCATCGACTGCAGTCACCAATACTTCTATGCCGTCGGTTTGGGCGTCGGCATCCCATTGCCCGACGTAGGCGGCGACATGAATGGCGGCGATATTTGGTTTCGACGCCACGAGTCCGGAGCGATTTGTCCAATGCTCTGGACTCGGAAGAGTTCGCGTAACGACCGCTGGCGTTTCTACAGGCCCCAGCAAGACGGACAGAGCAGGGCGGTCACTCGCCTCCTCCGCCAAGCGCTCTCGCAGTTCGTCCGCGGCGATGCTTTCTCCGTCAACTTTCGCATCGGTGATCGAAGTCCAGGCAACCGCTGACGACAGCGACATGGTCTCGGCATCTTGACGCAGCCAGAGGGCATCGGCATCTGTCCGAGAATCGACAACGCCGCTGTAAGCTTTCCCTTGGTGCGTTGTCACTGTCACTTCGCCAAACACTGCAGACGTGGCCATCGACAAACCCGCGAGCAAAACGCAGATCGCTAGATGAGGGCGAAGCATAAGCAAACGGTCAGTGCGAGGGCAGTAAAGAGGCTGTACCTCTTGCCTCGCAACCACCGTGCCGGCACATTCAAAGGTTCGTCGGCCCTGCAGAACCCGGCGTTTTCGGGCCTGGCAATCGATATCGCACGCCTCACGCGTGTTGCGAAATCGCAACGTGATGCAGAAACGCACCAGTCTGCCGGCGCAAGGAAGTTCGCCGGCCGACTACAATGGCACTCGCTTACCGTAAATCATTCGCGCGTTCCTAGCGGACAGCCAACTTGCAGTACGCCCAGCCAACCATCCTCGTTACCGGCGGCGCCGGTTTCATTGGCAGCAACTTCGTGCGTATGCTGCTCGCCGAGACGGATGCGTACGTGGTCAATGTCGATCTGCTCACCTACGCAGGGCATCGAGCATCGCTGCAGGATGTTCTCGAACATGACCGGCACGAATTCATTGAAGGAGACATCGCCGACGCCGAGCTGATGGCGATGCTCTTCCGCGAGAGGCAGCCGACGGCCATCGTCCATCTGGCCGCCGAGACGCACGTCGACCGGTCGATCGACGGCCCCGACGCCTTTACGCGGACAAACGTTCTAGGGACCGGCGTCTTGCTCCGCACGTGCCTAGAGTATTGGGAGGCCGCTGACGCTTCCCTACAAGCAGCCTTTCGCTTCTTGCATGTTTCTACCGATGAAGTCTATGGATCTCTCGCTCTCGACGCAGCTCCTTTTTCGGAGGTGCATCCGTACGATCCAAGTTCGCCCTATGCCGCCTCGAAGGCCGGCTCGGACCACTTGGTGCGGGCGTTTCATCGCACCTACGGGCTGCCAACCGTAATCACCAACTCGTCTAACAACTACGGGCCGTACCAATTCCCGGAGAAACTCATCCCGTTGATGACGCTGCGAGCCCTGGCTCGCCATTCGCTGCCGCTATACGGGGATGGCCAGCATGTGCGTGATTGGCTTTTCGTCGAAGACCAATGTCGGGCCCTATTGACCGCGCTCCACCAGGGCATTCCCGGCAAGTCGTACAACATCGGCGCCTCGGCAGAACGGACCAATCAGCAGATCGTCGAAATGATTTGCGACGCGGTCGACACGCGACTAACCGAACGATCACTAGGCGAGACGCGGCAGCAAATCACCTATGTTGCCGACCGTCCGGGTCACGACCGGCGGTATGCAATCGATGCGAGCCAGATTCGCTCGTTAGGGTGGCGCCCTCAGGTCGAACTCAACGACGGCATACAACGAACAGTCGCTTGGTATGCCGAGCACCCAGAGTGGGTCGCCGCGGTCTCGCGAGACTTTGATCGCGAACGACGCCTAGGCATTCGCGACAAGCGATAGCGGGGCGACCGAAACGATTCGTAGCTCGATACTGGGCGGATCAGCGAGCTGAGAGGGGCTTATGGATCGAGCCGCGACTTAGCTGGGTGCGAATGAGTTGATCGTTGGTTTCGCCTAAGAAAGTCTCTTCCGCCCGCACACTAAGGGGCGAAGCGGTGGGCACTTTGGTGTTCGGTTTTGCCACGGCGAGCACCAAGTGCTTCTGCCACTGCTTCTGGAAGTCACAAATCCGCACACGGATGTTGCCCCGGATGGGGTCCGCCAAATAGACCCACCGCAGGTCGGTCCCTCGATAGACGACAAAGTGCTTGAAGTCGTCCTCTTCAATGCCCACAACGAGGGGCGACTTGGCTTCGAAGAGTTTCTCGAGCGACAGCCTTGCCGCCACGGATTGGTAGCCGGTGCGGACCGCGGCCCGGCGGAGGTCGCTCATCGCTAGTCCGTTTTCGATACGATCTTCGATTTCTTCGGCGGTGAGGATCTGATCCAGGGCCCGGAGAAAGACGCCCTCGTCTACTGGATCGCCCAAATGATAGCGAACGACTGTCGCCAGCGCCGCGGCGCCGCACGAATAGTCGCGTTGCTGCATGACGATGTTTCGCTGCTTGAGCGATGTCCAACTCGCAACGTGCCGCGAGATGCGGCGATCGCCATCGCGAATCGGTGGGCCGGGCTCGAGCGACTCAATCGCCGTGGCAATGCTCGTGGCGACGGTTGCTACGGCGAAAGCGACGATAAGGAGCATTCGCTGCACAGAATTGGCCTTCTTATGGAATCAGCAATGCCACTAGTAGGTCCAGATGCAACCGAATCGCGTCGAGGGGGCGTCCTCAGTGGTGCCAACCGTGGCGAATGGCTCGACGAGCCTGCCCTTGTTAAACACCGTCGCCGCAAAGCGAACGGACATCGGCTCGATCATCGACTCTGGGATGCTGATCCCCTCGATCTGCGTACGCGTCAGATACGATGCGTTGAACCGAGTGCTGAGCGTGATGTTCGTGTTGACGGCGAAGCCGACGCCTAGCTGCAAGCGGTACTCGTTGCCGGGGCGGATATCGACGCCGTTGAACTCCCGCTCGAACTGATGCCGGCAGCCGACACCGTAAAAGACGACGACGGGGTCGAATACTTTGATCCGTAGTATGTCAGCCGACAATGCCCAAAAGCCTTCGCCCAATGAGGGCGTGGTCGCGGCGATCGCAGTGCCGGTAAAGGGATCGTCGCCCGTTGGAGCCGTGGCGGCAAACGTGAAGACGGTGTCGCCCGATCCACAGTTGTCTTCGAACAACAGCAGCGATGTGCCAAAAGTAATGTCGCCAACGCCACCGTCACTCTCGTCATCCGAGACGCCTGGCGCTGTGAATTCAGTATGAGCCCAGCCGATGGGCGCCCCAATGAAAAACTGTGCCCGACGTGTGACGCCGTAGCGGATTTCGACAGGAATGGTCAGTTGCCGCTGCTCGATCTTGGCTTCGACGAGCGTCGAGGTGCTTGTGTCGACAACGGCAAAGTCGTTTTCGATTAACTGATAGGTCACGCCAATGTCGTATTGGATTTCACCAGGCTCAAGCAGCACGGTATCAGCCCGCAAGAACTGCAAGCGATTGTCCTCGGGCTCTTCGCCCAGCGAGTCAGCGCCAGCGAGAGACTGGCCATCGGCAATCGGCGTCGTTGCCGGCGGCAAGATTTGCTCTGACTGCGGGACGCCTGAAGGGATTGGGATAACCTCTCCCGCTGGTGGCGTGACCAACTCTTCACCTTGCAGAAGCGTGAAGGGTCGCTGCGCAACCTGAATCCGGCTTTCGCCGGGCATCCCGCTTTCGACAGGCGCCGCCAGCATCTGGGGCGACGCCGGTGTGTTACGCCACTTGAGCGGACCCAATAGGCCTACCGTTTGTCCGTAGTTGTTGGTTGGCGGTAGCCGCTGCGGTTCGGCGTTGGGCGGTTGTCCTGCTTCGTTCTTCCAATAGAGGGGCCCTGCGAGCCCAGGATCGCTCGGTGCGTCAAACAGGGCTTCTGGCCGCGGGGCGCCGGGGGGATTAGTCCATTGCAGCGGGCCCCACAAACCGTGCGAAGCGGTATCACCAGCAGCTGGGACACTCGTGGGAGCCGTTGCTTCGACCCGATTTGGTCCAGGGTTCGACCAGTAAAGAGGTCCTAGTAATCCTGCTTGCGCAGCCACATCGGCCGTCGACGCAAGCGACGAAATGATAGCGGCCGCGATGGGCAGCCATCTCCGGACAGACAGCATCGCCACTAGGCTGCGACGGCCGAATTGCGAAATTCGATGCATGCTGTTCGCCTTGCCCTTGAAACGGGAGCCCTGCAACTTCACTCAACCGGCGTAATGCTTCGCAGCCGTCTGCAGCCCCGAGCGGCCGCGTGAGCTTTGCTTTGTTCTGGTGGCGCCAGTTAGACCACGTGTTCGGTTTGCCGTGGCTACCAGGATTGATCGGCCAAGCCGAGTCACAACTTCACCGACAGCGGTCCGACGCGCATCTGCGCAGGTCCGCAGGGTCCACATGGCGCGATCCGGGCAACTTTTCCAGCTATCACTGCCGTCACGCGTAAAAGTGCGTGCTTCTGGTAAGCCTTAAGGGTGCGACCGACTTTTCTTGCGGATGGCTGTAATGTGCAAATTACCGAACAGCCTTGTCGATCGGAAAGATGTGGGTAAGCGCAATTGCCGGCATTTGCGACCTCCGACAGAGGCGCCGGATAGCCCGGTCTTGCTGGTGATTCGCTCCCGACGATTTCACTACAGAGTGGTGTTGGCCTGAGCTTCAAAGGGACTCTCGTAACACCTACTTCAGTTCAACTAAGAGGCGCCCTTCGCGAAAGCGGGCGTGGAATGTCATGAATTTCGGAACGACAAGCCGAAGCATCCTTGCCGCTCTCGCAATTGCCTCCGTGTTGCAATGCATGGCGCCAAAGGCAGCGCTGGGTAGCGATGCCGCCGTGATCAAACGTTTGCCGCCGGTGATCGATGCTGGCTGGGGTCGAGGTACGACCACTCGATTCGTAAATAACGATGTCTTCGCGAAGAGTGGGCCTAGCAACAACGGCGAGGTGACTTATACCTCGGCACGCACCGAAGACTTTGGCTACTTCGTTGGCGCAGCTCAGGACGCCAATTTGGAACAAGTAGATCCGGTGCTCGCGCCCCTTGCTGACTTGCCAGCGCTCAAGCAGACGTCCAAGGTGCGTCTTGCTTCGTCGGAGGAAGAATTGCCATCCGCAGGCGAGTCCAGCTTTGTGTCCGATTATGAGAATGCACAAGCTGGGACGGTCACTGGCGAGCCTGTCCCGGTTGATGCCTACTGCAGCTGTGGCGGCTGCAACTCAGCTTGCTGCGACCCATGCGGCAGCTGCTGTGCGTTGCCTTGCTGCGTGCCGACCTATTGGATTGCCGGGGTTGAGGCGACGTTCTTGGCGCCCGACCTGAACCGCGGCGGCGTTAGCTATCGATTGCAGGACGAGTTCGCCACTTACGGCCAACTCGATGAGTCGTTCGGCAGCGAAGACATCGACATCGACGATTTCTATGTCGCTCCGCGTTTGTGGCTCGGCGTGCAACATGGCTGCTGGGGCATCGTGGGACGCTACTGGCACTTGCAGGCGGCAGAGGCGGCCTACGATCCTTTCACCTTTACGCCACCGGGGCCAACTCGCGACTTTGGCTACTTCATTCACAACCGGTTTGAAGCCTACACGATCGATCTCGAAGGAACCCGCAGCTTCTGCTGCCGAGACTTCAAGAACATCTATAGCTTCGGTGTTCGCTACGCATCCCTGTTGCACGACACCGCACTCAGTGCCGATGGCCAGATTGGTAACGGAGCAGGCGGGCCGGGCGTGATTAGTGGTAATGCTCGGTCGAACCGCCGTGCATTCGGAACAGGAATTACGACCTCGCTGTCTGGCCGCAAGCCGCTCTTCTGTGACTCGTGCATCCATATGTTCTACGGCCTACGAGGCTCGGTCGTCTGGGGCAAGATCACTAATAGTGTCGAGACCGATACCATCGAAGTCACCTCGGGCGCCACCGCGGGATCGTACAACGGCGCCTTCGCAGGGGTGAATGACGCCATGTTTATTGGCGAGGTGCAACTTGGCGCCCAAGTCGACTACCGTGTCTTTTGCTTCCCCGCCGATGCTTTCTTCCGCGTGGCGTTTGAGTACCAGTACTGGGACGCTGGCGAGGGTGCGGCTGCTGCAACTTCGTTCGCAGGCTTTGGCGGTCCCGATCCGGCGCCCTTCTCCCAGGGGCAAGCCTTTGCCGAGGCGGATGGCTTGACGCTCGACCTCGTGGGTCTGTCGATTGCGACAGGTTTCACCTGGTGAGCAGCAGCTAGTCTTGTTGACGACTCGTCTATCTCCGTAAAACAACCAAGGCCCGAGTGTGCTAGGCACACTCGGGCCTTTTCGGTTGTTTGCCCTGTTGAGCATCGCTCACGGTGGAGAGACAGTCACCCGAGCGTGCCTCTTCTCTAGATCCTGTCGGACTTAGAACGACATCGACGATGAGTAGCCACCGGCGTAAACGCGGAGCGACTTGGTGGTCGTCACCGACTTCTTGACGCCGCCGATGTTCACCTTCTTGGTGTGCGACTTGGTGAAGCCAGCCTCAGAGAAGTTCTCACCCGAAGCGGCGTACTTGCCGGCAGCCAGGTAACCATTGACGGTTCCAGCCGAACCCTTGTCGTGACCAACACCGGCGAACGATCCGCCTGCTGCGATCGAGATTGGCAAGAAGCCCATACCGCGGACTTCAGCAGCTTCGGTGTCAGATACAACCGTGGCGCCACCCAGGCCCATAGCCTGAAGGGTGCTCACTGGCATCGCATCGGCTTGGCCAGCGGCAGCGAGGACAGCTGCGCACACACCCAGAACAAAACACTTCGTCATTGCAACGGTCTCCATGAAGAGAGAGGGGAGGAGTGGCTCGACAGGAGCTTGGGGAACAGTCGCGTGCCGAACCTGCGGGAAATACATCGAAAACGCTTATGGATTCCACGCTAATTCGGCTGCCCGAACCGTCAACAAAGAAATGACGGTCGCCCGCGTTTCTATTCCCAATGTGTACGAATACGCCGAAATCGCCGGTTATGCAGCCAAAAACAGCTTAAAAAGCCCGTCTAGCACCGTGACGAGGACGGTTCGTCCGTCACGGGCGGCTTGGTTGAAAGCTCATACAGACAGCCCATCTGGCATCAGAAACACGGTAAAAGCAGCCCACGATTGGCTGTCTCGCCACCTGGGGCTCGCGAGACGCCGAATTTATTCGGAATGCCGCAATAATTTGCTTGCTTCGGGCGGCTCCAGTGGTTTGAGTAGCTTTGTAAGAATTGTGCGAGTTCTGCGGGCGTGCGGCCCGCATCGATGCCTCGCCAACTACTCAATCACCACTGAGAGACAGAACGATGAAGATCAGTCGCTGCGTTTTGGCCTGTGTCGCAGCTGTAGCGTTGGCCGCGACCACCTCGACAACTGCCAATGCCGCTGACGGCGCTATCGCTCCGGCGACGCTATCTGCGATGGGCTTAGGAGGCGCCACGATCGTCTCCGATGACGTCGCTGGGCAGGTGCGTGGGCAAGGCTTCTTGCCCATCTCGATCGCCGCAGGCGGCTCGTACGCTTACGTGGGAAGGCGTAATGCCAGCGCCGGATCCGTTAACGGCTATCTGGCTGCAGGCCGCAACTTCGCAGCCGGCAGCAATGGTTCGGAAGCAGGAAGAACCGTTTCGCGAACAACCATCACACGAGTCTTCGGCGTCCCGGTAGGATCAACGACGCGAATCCGCTCGATCAACGTCTACGCCGGCGGCTTTTCCTCCTCGTCGGCTTTCTGATCGCAGAGACCAGAAGTCATAAACCGCAAAAGTCTCGTTGCCCGACGGCAACGAGACTTTTTTCTTGCTAAGTCAGTTCACTGTCACGCGGCCGAACGTTTCCTCAGAGGGAGGAAGACCGACACGATTGCGTCTCAACCACCACGTCGCCCTTCGGGCAAGTGCATCGAGAACAAGTGACCCCGGCGGGATTCGAACCCACGACCCACGGATTAAAAGTCCGTTGCTCTACCAGCTGAGCTACAGGGTCGGTCAAGTGCGTGATTCTAAGGACTTACGGCGATGGCGGGTAGTGCCCTTCGCCGTGCTCCCGGACGGCGACTTCTTGCAGTTGGCCGCATTGCCGTGGACCTCGCTGACTAACCTGGACACCAGCGATCCACATCGGTTCGGCGCCTAGCCAGCCCGCGGCAACAGGTCACACGCAGGGCCCGCTGCGGGCATGCCAGAGTGGCTAATTGCCGTCTTCGCCGTCCGATACATCTTGCTCCGCTTCCCCTCTGGGCGGCGCCAAGCTCGGTTGGTAGAACGGCTCTGTAGCCATCGGAGAACACGACGCAAGGCACCGCGATACGGCCTCTAGCGCCGATCGCAAGGAGTCTTGCGTTGTAAAGACTTCGGCGTTCACCACCGTCTGAATGCGAACGACAACATCGGGATGCGGTTGCCATACGGCGTACCGGGAATACCGATTAACGGTTTGTCCGTCGACGACGAACTCGCCGCGAATGACCTCACTGGCAAACACATTTGGTCGCGAGGGGAGTGCATCGAAGGCGATCAACTCACCAAGGTCCGCGTTCTCTTCAATTTGCTCTGCATAGAGCACCGCCAATGCACTGAGGTTAGCATTCGCTGTCACGGGCTTTAGATGGCATGCAAAGATGATCGCATCTTGCACGGCACCATAGTCGTAGACGGAGTAAGCCACCGAGTCTTGCAACGACAACGATGCATCGACCCGCGCAATCGCCGGCAACTGCATCGTCCCGACACCGCCGAGAATCGGCTGCGGGGCGCCAGGCTGCAGGTGGTCCGAAACAGGCTCCAGAGGAATCCACTGCCAACTTGCGATGACTTCATCAATTTCGGCCGCGTCCTCCGGGTCATTAAACAGAAACAACAATCGCCACAGCCGCTCGCCTCGGCGAGCAATCAATAGTGGCGACGGCCGTGGGCGCGGCTCGGCCCCGGCCTTGAGGGGAGGAGCATCCAAACGTTCCGCAGCAAATCCGCCAAGGCGAGCCGCGGTCCGGCGGTAGCCACGTTTTTCGAACATGGCCGCCGCTTGCCTCGCCGTCTGCCCCGCGGCGATCGGCCGGACATCGACAGCGAATTGCGACCAGTCCTCTTCCGCCGCGCCTGCAGGCAACCACCTGGCAAGCACTCCGACCGGCAGCAACGAATCGTCCGCGACCCAGCCCGTGGGCGGCTTCAACGTGACGCCAAACGTCGGGAATCGCACCTCCTGCGAGTCCTTCTCTTGCAGTGGCTTCGGCGCAGTCTCCGCAGGCGTGGCAGCGGCATTCCCCTCTCGTGGTTCGACGGCAGCAGGAGCAGGCGGTTCGTCCCGGCCGCTGCAAGAGAGCGTGCATAGGCAGACCAGCGTCATGCCGGCGTAGAGCATCCGAGGCAAACCAAGATGCCGCGATACGCCCGTGTGTTCATGGTCAGTCTGAGTCATCACATGGGCCGAGCAGTTAGACAATAGCTAGAGAGTGAGGAATTCGCGTTTGAATGGAGTATACGTATCCAACTAGCATTTCACTGCTCCCCTCGCCGATTATCAGCCGGTTGCGATACACTGTCGTCGAACTCACCGTGCTTTTTGCCACTCGTTGGATCTCACCTTGCTCATAGCCATCATGATTCTTGGGGGCTTTATCGCCCTCATCGGCGGCGGAGAACTGCTTGTCCGCGGGGCGACCAGCCTGGCGCTCGCCGCCCGCGTCTCTCCGCTTGTGATTGGCTTGACGGTCGTTGCCTTTGGTACGAGTGCTCCCGAACTTGGCGTGTCGATTCAATCTTGTGCGACCGGCGCCACGGAGCTCGCGATCGGTAACGCCGTGGGAAGCAACATTTCCAACGTGCTGCTAGTGCTCGGCGCGTCTGCGATCGCAGCGCCGCTGGCAGTTCACTCGCGGCTCTTCAAACTCGACATCCCCGTCATGGTCGCCACTGCAGCTGTGCTATGGCTGATGGGGGCCGATGGGCAGCTATCGCGGATGGAAGGCGTGGTGCTCGTAGCGGCAATGATCGCCTATTTCTTTTGGACCGTGCGAACCGGCCGGAAGGAGCAAAAACAACTCGAAAGCGAGCTTGGGGTGCTGCCCAACACGGCGTCGACTAAGCCGACCGATCTGGCGATCGCGGCGGCTCAGGTCCTCATCGGCCTCGCGTTGTTGGTTGGCGGCGCCAACTATCTTGTCGAGGGGTGCGTTCAGTTGGCGGCCTATTTCGGTGTGAGCGAGTTGGTGATTGGCCTGACGGTAACGGCGATTGGCACCTCGCTACCAGAATTGGTGACGTCGTTCATGGCCGCCCTGCGAGGTCAACGAGACTTGGCCGTGGGTAACGTCGTTGGTAGCAATATTTTGAACATAGTCTGCGTGCTCGGCATCTCGGCGGTGGTCGCGCCCAACAGCATTGGCGTCACGCCCGACGCCAAGTTATTTCACATGCCGGTGATGCTTGCCGTCTCGGTCTGCTGCCTGCCGGTCTTTTTGACGGGCTCAGAGATCGCACGTTGGGAAGGCTTCGCGATGCTGGGCTACTACATCGCTTACCTTGCCTACGTCAGCTACTCCGCCTCGACGACGCCGGTCGCCGTGCCCACCGTGACGACAACCATCCTCTTCGTTCTGCCGCTTATCGCGTTGACGTTTGTCTCGCTGTTTGCCGCCAAACGTAGCCGCTAGCAGTCTTAGCGGGCGGCAACTTCAAGTTAATCCGGCAGCTGGTCGACTGTAGGGATTAGGCGGACCTTTGCGCGCTCCGCTACCGATCCGCACCTGCTTGGACACTCTCTATCGTGCTGCCACGTAAGAAGTACGCACGGCTTTTCGCTCTGACGGCGGCACTCTTTTGTGCTGGCGCCATGGGGTGTAGCCGCGCATTCTACCGGCAGCAGGCCGACACCCAAGCGAACTGCCTCATCGATCAGAAAGCCGCACTCGTCGGCTCCGAACCAGGCACGCTGCGGATCGAGATCGACCCACGCTCGCGAATGTTCTCGCCCGAGATACCGGATCGTCCCGCCATGCCGCCCGACGATCCGGTGGCCCATGCTTTTTTGGAGTGCGTTGATGGCAAGCGAGGCGCCAAGGTCAATCGCTTTGCAGAGCGAACCGCGTTTGTCGAAAATCCCAACTGGCGTGCATTCTTACCGCAGGACGACGAAGGCCAACTGGTCATCGATCTAACGGCGGCCGTGGAGATCGGCTTGCTGCAGTCGCCCGAGTATCAATTCGAACTGGAAGACCTTTATCTGTCTGCACTCGAAGTCTCTTTCGAGCGTTTTCAGTTCGACACCCAGTTCTTCGGCGGTTCGTCCATCTTTTATACGGCGGATGGTCGCGTGCGGAGCGGCACGGGAGACTCCTCTAGTTTGCTGGAGGTGAGCCCGTCCAACCCAGCTAGCCCGCTCCAGTTGCAAAAGCTAACTGCCTCGGGTGGCGAGTTGGTGGCTGGCTTTGCTAACTCGCTCATCTGGCAATTCGCCGGACCGGACGACTACACCAGCACCACGCTACTCGACTTTACTCTGTTGCAGCCGTTGCTGCGGACCGGCGGCAGGGCGTTCGTGCTCGAGCGTCTGACGTTTGGCGAACGGGCACTACTCGCCAACGTGCGGACGATGGAGCGATTTCGTCGCGGGTTCTATTTGAATATCGCCACCGGCGCGCCCACGGGTCCTGGGCCAGCGCCTGGCGGCTTCGGTGCCGTGGGTGGGCCACTTAGTTTCGGTAGCGTCGGCGCCATCGGCGTTGGGGCCGTCGGCGGCTATATCGGCCTGCTGCAAGAAATCCAAGAGCTACGCAACGAGCGGGCGAACGTCGCGGCCCTTCGCGCCAGCGTCGACCAACTAGAAGCATCGTTCGACGCCGGTCGGATCGACCGCTTCCAGGTCGACCTCGCGCGGCAGGCATTGCTTTCAGGCCAAAGTCGTTTTCTCAATGCCGAGGCAGCGCTACAGACCTCGATTGACGACTTTCTAATCACGCTAGGGCTCCCGCCAAACATCGACGTCAACCTTTCTGACACGATGCTCGACGCATTCCAGCTCCGCAGCCTTGACCTGACGGCCCTGCAAACCGAGGCGGCCGATCTTGCGACCGAAATGCGGACGAGCGAGTTGGATGCGGTCGCTGGCGTAGAAAACCTGGAGCCTCCAGGCGACGCTGGAATGAAACTAAACGTTTTGCCTGACGACGGTGCGTCGGAAGAGATTCCTCCGCCGACGACGCCTGACTCTGCCGCCGAGGCTCGTCGCCAGCGCTGTCTGGCTTTAGCGGACGACGCCAGAGAGCAGCTAGCGATTGTCGAGGAAGACTACCGGCAACTCCTTGCAGCGTTGCCTGCACGTCGCGAGAACCTGTTGCTGCTCTCTCGGCGTGCTGAGGTCGTGCGTGCGCAGATTGATCCCTCGGTTCTCTCTCCAGAGCGTCTCGACAGACGCGTCGACCAACTACGACGGGACCTCGACGATGTCGGGCAGCGGATCACTAAACTGGCCGAACTTATTCTCGCTGACGAAGTGGCCACCGCCAACGACGCCCGACTGCGGACCGAAGAACTCTCTTCGCTACTTCTCGAGCTGTCGCTACTGCAGGCGCGTGCGCGGCTCGATACGATCGATATCGACCCGACCGACCTTTCTGACGAAGACGCCCTGCAGATCGCCATGCTCTACCGCCGCGACCTGAAGAACGCTCGAGCTTCGTTGGTCGACTCCTGGCGATTGATTAACTTCTCTGCGAACGACCTGCTGAGCGATCTAGATATCACCTTCAGCGGCGACATCGGCAATGTGGGCGACAATCCGTTTCGGCTCCGGGATACCAATGGTCGCTTGCGAGTCGGCCTCGAGTTTGATGGTCCGCTGACACGTCTTATCGAGCGCAACAACTACCGGGCAACGCTCATCGACTTTCAACGAGCCCGGCGGGGCTACTATCAATTCGTCGACGCGATCAACCAAGACTTACGAGCTACCCTGCGTCAGATTCGACTGAATGAGATCGACTTCGAGCTGAGTCGCGAAGCGGTGCTGGTGGCGATCTCGCAGGTCGACCTGACGCAGCTCCGCCTATCCGAACCCCCCAAGCCGGGGGAGGAGAATCAGGTGAGCAGCACCACGGCCCGAGACTTGGTGGACGCGCTGGCGGACCTGCTGAGTGTGCAAAACGACTTCCTGGCAGTCTGGGTTGGCAACGAAGTAGCCCGACTTAGCTTGGAGTTTGACCTCGGTCTTATGCAACTCGACGCCGCCGGCCAGCGTGTGCCGCTCGGCGTACCGCTGTCAAACTTCTTGAACGCGGTGCCGTGCGCTGCTGAAAGCTGCCCCGAACGCTTGCCGGCAGACATCCAGGCACTGCCGCTCAAGCCAGCCATCTTGCCTCCAAACGCTGACGAAGCAATTGAGGAACTTGGCCCTGGCGAACTTGCGTTTCCCATTGACTCCTCTGAGGAAGCCTCGATCGAGCCGGAGCCCTTGCGATTCGATCCCGCATTGCTGCGAACCAGCTATCAAGCCGCCGGACCGGCAACCGACGCCACGCCGGATCGACGAGTACCCCGTCGATTACCTCCGCTTTAAGGCGTTTGCAGCCATAATTCGCCACAAACGGGGCTCGCGTGACTGTCCGTTCGTCTGCCGGAACGACTATAATTCAATTATGAAAAACCTCGGGGCAAGTCGTTCGCTGTATGCACGCGCGCAGTCAAGCCGCAACGGCCGCGGGCTCGTTGCCGTTGTCGCGATGCTGATCGTGATCGCCGCGGCGATATGGGGCGCCGTATCTTACACAGACTTCTCTGGCTCGGCGGGCGTTGTGCCCGAAGCGATACTCTACGAAGTCAAACGCTCTGACTTTGAGCTAGCGATCACCGAGCGAGGCGAGATCGAGTCGGCTGGCGATGTCGAGGTTCGCTCCGAAGTCAAAACCAAAAATCAGCCCGGCTTGGCGATCTTGCGCATCGTGCCCGAGGGAACTTCTGTTGACGCTGGCGACTTCTTGGTCGAGCTAGATTCGTCGGCGATGCAGGAAGAACGAACGCTGCAGCAGATTGCCGTCAATACGGTCGAAGCGCTCGTTGTCGAAGCACGCAACAACTACGAAACGGCCGTCATTGCCGAGCGTGAATATCTAGAGGGCACTTTCGTACAGGAACGCGAAACGCTCGAGAGCGAACTCTTCGTCGCCGAAGAGAATTTGAGCCGGGCTGTCGAATATCTGAAGTACAGCAAAAAACTCGCGGCCAAAGGGTATGTGAACGACTTGCAACTTCAGGCTGACACGTTTGCTGTCGAGAAGGCTCGTAAAGAGAGTGACGCTGCTGCCACTAAGCTGCGGGTGCTTGATAAGTTCACACGCGAAAAGATGCTCAAGCAACTTGAGAGCGATATCCTGATCGCGAAAGCGAAGTGGGAAGCTGAGAAGAACAGCCTCTCACTGGAAGAAGGCAAGCTGAAAGAGATCGACGACCAAATCGCCAAGTGCATTATCACCTCGCCGCGGGCAGGCAGGGTCAAGTACGCCCACGTGCAAGACCGCCGTGGCTCGGACGACTTCCACGTCGAAGAGGGCGCCCTGATTCGCGAGCGGCAAGTGATCATCACCTTGCCCGACGCGTCGCGGATGCGTGTGGCGATGACGATTAACGAATCGCTCGTCCAATACGTACAGCCCGGCATGCCGGCAGCGGTCAAACCGATCGGCGCAGACGGCATGGTGCTCCGCGGTTCGGTCGAACGCGTCAACCAGTACGCCGAGCCCTCGGGATGGCGGAAGGCAAACGTCAAAGAATACAAAGCGCTGGTGCGAATCGACGAATCCTCGCCAATCTTGCGGAGCGGCATGACGGCGTCGGTGACGATTCGCTCGCTCTACGAGCCAGACGTGATTCAGGTGCCCGTCCAGGCGATTTATCAGCACGGCAGCGAGTCGTACTGCTTTGTCCGCAATCGGACGGGAAAGCTAGAACCACGCCCCGTCGATTGCGGTCCGACGAATGATCGCTTCTTTGTAGTCACCACTGGCCTGGAAGAGGCAGAGCAAGTTGCCGTGAATCCACGGGCGCTCGCCGACTCGATGCCGATGCCTGAGTTGGAAGAGGACGATAGACGCCCGGTGGCGAACTCCTCCAATCCGTTTGATCAACTACGCACCGACGAGCCCGCCAAACCTACGGTCGCCACAACAAGCAGTTCTGCGTCCGAATCAGCAGGAGGCTAGGCGTAGACCGCGCTTCGCTGCCCCTTTCTGACCATGTCTGCCCCGTCGCAAACAACTGCTGTTAGTGTCCGCGACCTTGCCAAGCAGTACCAGCTGGGCGGCAGCGTGGTGCATGCCTTGCGGGGCGTCTCCTTTGACGTGCCGATTGGCGATTACGTCTCGATCATGGGACCGTCGGGCTCGGGCAAGAGCACGCTGCTCAATTTGTTAGGCTGTCTCGATCGACCGACTTCGGGCGATTTTTTCTTGGGCGAAGACAACGTCGCGTCGTTGTCGGATGACCAACTTGCAGAGATCCGCTCGACCCGGCTTGGCATGGTCTTCCAGTCCTTCAATCTGCTGCCGGCCTTGTCGGTGGTAGAAAACATCGAGCTGCCGCTGTACTACAGTGGCCGGCTCGGTAGAGAATCGCGTGAGCGGTGCGAGCACCTGGCGGACCGCGTCGGCCTCGCCAACCGCATGGATCATCGCCCTAATCAACTTTCAGGCGGGCAGCAGCAGCGGGTGGCGATTGCGCGTAGCCTGGCAAACGATCCCCAGTTTATCTTAGCCGACGAGCCAACAGGAAATCTCGACTCAAAGACCACCGCAGAAATCCTCGACCTGCTGTGCAGCCTCAACGAAGAGGGGCGTACGCTGGTGATGGTCACCCATGAAGACGAGGTCGCCGAGCGGACGCGAAGGATCTTGCGGCTACGCGACGGAGAGCTAATCTCCGACAAGCGACTCGACCGCGGCCTACCAGATGCGTCAATCGCCCCAGTGGCGGAGGGCGTCGGATGACCATCGGGTGGCTACGCACGCTACGGCTGAGCCTTAAGAGTCTGCTACTGCACCCGCTACGCTCGGGACTGACCGTCTTGGGCATCCTGATCGGCGTTGGCAGTGTCATATGGCTGCTCGCAATTGGCGAGGGCATCAGCAAGGCTTCGCAAGAGCAGATCGCCAGCCTCGGCGCCAAGAACATCATCTTGCGGACCATTAAGCCGACGGGCGACGACTTCGATGGCAGTGGCTATGGCCTCACGCGCGACGATTACCAGCGGCTGGTCGATACCGTTCCGACCGTCGAAACAGCTCTGCCGATCCGCGAAGTGCTGAGAGAGTTTCGCTATCGAACACGTAAGCTAGAAGGCCGGCTAGTGGGTTCAACGCCTGACTACGCTGGCGTGCTCAGGCTCGAAATGGACCGCGGCCGGTTCCTTAGCGATGCCGATTTGGCGACCGAGCGTAATCTTTGCGTCCTCGCCGCAGAGACGTCTCAGAAACTCTTCCCCACGGGCGACGCCATCGGCAAGTCGATCATGGTCGACGACGAATTCTATCTGGTTGTCGGTGTCGCGAAGCCCAAGGCGCCTACCGCCGGCATTGGCGGATCACTGGTCGCCGAGGATTTTTCTCGCGACGTTTACATACCGATTACCACGTTTT
>JBCDCL010000006.1:0-18793 GCA_039182175.1 Planctomycetota bacterium | reverse complement strand
GAAATGGTTAGGGAGAATTGCCGATAGAGCGTGCCAGTAATCCCCCCCAGCATCGCTGTAGGCACAAAGACGGCCAGCAGCACCAGCGTTGTGGCGACGATCGGTCCGCTGACTTCTTTCATCGCCTCGACCGCGGCATCGCGAGGCGATTTGCCTTCTTCGATCAGCCGCGAGCAGTTCTCTACCACCACGATGGCGTCGTCCACGACGATGCCAATCGCTAGCACCAAGCCGAAGAGCGTGATCATGTTGATCGATGACCCGAACGCCGCCATCACAGCAAAGGTGCCGATCAGCGATACCGGGATCGTAATCACAGGGATCAGCGTCGAACGCCAATCTTGCAAGAAGACGAAGATCGTCACGACGACCAGTGCAATCGCCTGCAACAGTGTGATGTAGACTTCGCGAATCGACGCGTTGACGAACTCGGTGGAGTCGACCTTGTAGCCGTACTCCATGCCGGTCGGCAGGCCTTTGAAACCGTTCTCTTTGTTGCCGCACAACTGGTCCATCTTCGCACGGACGTTGGCGACAACGTCGAGCGCGTTGGAACCCGGCAACTGATAGATCAAGATGCCGACGCCTGTCTCGCCGGTATCCTTGCAGATCATGTTGTAGTCTTCGGCGCCTAGCTCAACCCGGGCCACGTCTCGCAAGCGTGTGAATCGGCCATCCCCTTCACTTTTGAGAATCATATTCTCAAACTGCTCGACATCTTCGAGTCGGCCAAGTGTGTTGACCGTGAACTGAAAGCTCTGCCCACTAGGCGCCGGTGGCTGGCCAATTTGACCGGCCGCGACTTGGACGTTTTGCTCACGAATCGTATTGACCACGTCCTGCGTGGTTAGGTTGCGAGCTTTGAGCTTCTCCGGATTGAGCCACACCCGCATGCTGTACTCGGCGCCGCCGAAGATGGTGCACTCGCCAACGCCCTCGATTCGCGAAAGTTCGTCTCGCAAATTCAGGGTTGCGTAGTTGCCCATGTAGACGGAGTTGTACCGACCATCGGGCGAGGTAAGCATGATGACCATCGTGATGCTGGTCGATTTCTTTTTGGTCGTAAGCCCCTGCCGTGTCACTTCCTCCGGTAGCGTCGGTTCAGCGATCGCCACGCGGTTTTGCACCAGCACCGTGGCGATATCGAGATCCGTTCCTGGTTCGAAGGTCACGGTCAGCGCGTAGGAGCCATCGCTTGCGCTTTTGGACTCCATGTAGATCATGCCTTCTACGCCGTTGACTTCTTGTTCAATGGGCGTCGCGACCGTCTCGGCCACGACCGACGCACTGGCGCCAGGGTAGGCGCCAGAGACCTCTACCGTCGGCGGAGCGACATCGGGGAACTGGGCAACCGGCAGGACAAACACCAGCACGCCACCCGCCATCACCGTGATGATGGCGATAACCGTGGCGAAGATTGGCCGGTCGATAAAGAATCGCGAAAACATAGCAGTGTCGGCTCGTGAGGCGGAATGGGCGTATCGAGAACAGAAAGCAGCAAGCCTAACCGGTGGTCTGCTGCTGCGACTCGCCAGTCTCTTCTTGTGCCTCGCCGGCTACCTCTTCTTCTGCTGGCTCGTTTGCCGCCTCTACCGCGCGGACCACTGCCCCGGGCCGGGCACGCTGCAAGCCGTTGACTACGATGCGGTCTTCGGTGGAGAGTCCCGACTCGACGATTCGCATCCGCTCAAAGCCTTCTGCAAGCTTGACCGATCGCCGCTCGACAATCTCCTTGCCATCTTTGTTTTCGACCACCAGCACAAAGGGTCCGCCCTGGTCGCGGCCGATGCAACGCTCGTCGATCAGCAGGGCTTCTTCCTCTACCAGAGGCACCTGCACCCGCACAAAGGCGCCGGGAGGAATCCGGCGATCGGGATTGGGAAACGTGCCGCGAATAAGAAAGGTGCCGCTCGACCGATCGACCGCCAAGTCGGCGTAATCGTATCGGCCTTCGTGGGGAAAGCCCTCCTCGTTGGCGAGGCCGAGAAACAGAGGGAAGTCATCCTTGGCTCTCTCGCCAGGACCACTGTAGTCTTTGCCTTCGTCAATCCAGGTCAGCCATCGCAACAGGTCGGCTTCGCTAATGGTGTAGTAGGCGTGGATAGGATCGTAGCGAACGACCGTAGTGAGATGGGTTGGCTCATTGGCGCCGACAAGATTGCCGACGTCGACTAGCGCCTCGCCGACGCGACCATCAATCGGCGAGACCACCTTTGTGTAGCCAAGGTCCAGCTCCGTTTGAGCGACTTCGGCTTGAGCGGCCTCGACTTGTGCTTCAGCAGAAGCAATGGCGGCTTGGGCCGCTGCGGCTGCGGCGTAGGCCGTGTCGCGGGTGGTGCGAAGGTCGTCCAACTCACCCTGACTAACGGCGCCACCTTGGGCGGCACGCTCGCCCCGGTTCAGTTGGATCGCGGCGTTGTCGAGTTCCGCCTTAGCGCGATTGAAGTCTGCCGCGGCGCTTTTGGCTTGTGCCTCGGCTAGTCGCTGCGCGGCGACGGCCTGGCGTTTTGCGGTTTCAAATGGTTTGGGATCGATCAGAAATAGCTGCTGATCTTTCTTGACCTCGGCGCCTTCATCGAACTTGACGCTTTCCAAGAAGCCTTCGACCCGGGCTCGCACTTCGACGAGTTCGATGGGCGACGTGGTGCCAGTGAACTCGAGCGTCCGATTGATTGACTTCAAAATCGGCCGACTCACCGTCACTTCGGGCGGCGGCGGAGCTTGGTAGGTGTTTCTCTCCGTGCACCCGACGACGCCCAGGGCGATCAAACAGACGAAGCAACCGGTGAGGGGACGAAGGTCTCGCAGTCGAGGCATCGTGGTTCTCGGCAAGAAAGGTAGATGAAGATTCTGCCGAGTTTAGCCACGGCACGCGGACAACGCCACCAACGAAAGGGTTACAGTCGGGCGTGAGATCACTTGTCGAGAATGCTGCGTAAAGCCGCTTCGAGTTCGGGCAGCTCAAACTCAAAGCCCGCTTGCTGCAGGCGCGTCGGCTGCACGTGGGCGCCAGAAAGCAGCAGCTCGTCGGCCATCTCGCCCGCCGCCAGCCGAAGGGCGAACGCCGGCGCCGGCAAGAACGTGGGGCGGTTGAGCACATCGCCGAGTGTCTTAGTGAACTGGCGATTCGTAACGGCATTAGGCGCTACGCCGTTGACCGCACCGTGGAGCGATTCGTCTTCGAGCACCTTGACGAAGGCTCGCACCAAGTCCTGCCGAGCAATCCAGCTCATCGACTGCTCGCCTGAACCGAGGACGCTGCCGAGTCCCAGTTTGAACAGGGGTAGAACTTTGCCAAGCAGGCCGCCCTCCTCGGTTAGCACCAGACCAACCCGCATCTGGGCGACACGAATACCCGCTTCCCAGGCGGGCTGCGTTGCAGCTTCCCAAGCGATGCAGCTCTCGGCCAAAAAGCCGGTCCCGGCCGGCGATTGTTCGTCGACGATTTCATCCGGCCGGTCACCGTAGTAGCCCACGGCCGACGCACTGCACAGAACGGCGGGTTTGGCATCGAGGCTCGCCAAGGTTTCGCACAACAGCCGGGTGCCTTGAACACGGCTTTCGACGATCCGCCGTTTACGCTCCGCAGTCCAAAGCCCGCCGGCGATATTTTCGCCAGCGAGATGCACTACCGCGTCAACGCCGTTGAGCGAAGCGGCGTCGATTTCTCCCGCCGATGGCTTCCAGTAGATCTCCAGTTCGGGATCTTTCACCGGCCGGCGAACGAGTCGGCGGACCGAGCAGCCTGCGGCCCGCAACTCGGTCACCAAAGCCCGCCCGACCAATCCCGACGCTCCGGTGACGGCAACAGTTTGGGGAATGCTCATCGGTGTGCTGCTGTCTCACTTGTTGGTAACGGGACTGACTCTGCAGTGACGGACCTAGGCTCCGGCGTTCGTCATGCGAGTTTGTTATGTGCTATTCGTATTACGATCGCTTTTGCCGGGCACGCCGACTGGCTTGTTCGAGTATCCGCTTTTCCTTTCGCGAAAGGCTATCCTGCCCTTGGTCGCGAATCTTCGCCAGCACGCGATCGAGTTCCTGATCGAGCGAGTCGCCACGCTCATCGTCGTCGGAATCCTCTCGGTGGACGCGTAGCTTCGGGCGGCGTTTGAAACTTGGCATCGACAATCCCTCGCCCGGGAACCAGTCGGAAAGTCTCCATTGTTGGCGGAAGTAGAGCAGGGCCAACGCGGCGCCGCCGAGGTGTGCCGAGCTTGCGATATTGTTGGCGCCGGCGACGCCGATGGTATTGAAAATGTCTCCGCCAACGATCAAGCAGCCCACCACCCACATTGGTACGGGGAAGACAAACATCAGCAAAATGGTTCGATGCGGATAAAGCAGGGCGTACAAAATCGTCACTGCCACTGTGCCGCCCGAGGCGCCCAGTACGACGCTAGGCTCTGGAGTAAAGAATCCGCCGAGCGTGTAGAGCACGCCGCCAGCGAGTATGGCCGTAAGGTAAAAGAAAAGCAGTTCTCGCGAGCCATAGCGACTCTCTAGCTGGGATCCAAAGAGCCACAACCCATACATATTGAACACGATATGCATCAGGTTGTTCGGGTCGTGCAAGAACCCATAGGTCAGCAGTTGGTAGGCAAACCAGGGACGGGTGTACCAGTCGGAGTGGAGCGAAAAGAGATCGATCGCCATCCGCCCCATGATCAGTTGGGCGACGTAGGCGATCAGTGTGATGACAATGATTTGCCCTACGGTTGTGCGTGGCCAGCGGAGTTGGATACCACCTTCGCCTTCGGGCCGCCAGCCACCGCCACCACCGTAGCCTCGTTCGTAATCGCGATCGTAGATTCCCATTCCGTGAGTCCGCTGTGAACCGATACTGAAGTTGGCCGACTACCGCTAGAAACCTAGCACAGCCGGCAGGGGGGTGAGGCCGACGCCAGGCGTCTCCGTTCGCTGGCGTCAGGGGGCTGTCGCCAAGGTATCGTAGGGGTTGCCGCCCAGAAAGTGCAGCCGCAATGCTGCGAGGGCGTCGCGTTTGGTCCTTGCGATTGCCGAGCTTCGGCGCCCCAATTCTACAGGACATCGACTCTACAGGGCGTCGATGTCGACGGCGCCACGAGCTGGAGCCGGCTGCTGCTCGAGATCGAGACTGCCGAGCAATGCCTGCTGCTTGGCGGCCAGTTGGTCGGCCAGTTGGCTGTTGCTAGCGATCAGGCGGTCGCGTAGCTGCCGTCCGCGGGCAAGCTGCTTCTCGAGCGCGGCAAGATGGGCCTCGATCGCTTTGCGATCAATCACCACACGGGCCAAATCGGCCTTTAGCTTGGTTTGCTCCGCTTTTCGATAGCGTCCGACTTCTTCGGCCCGAGCGAGAGTTGCCTTGAGCTTCTCGATGTCTTCTTCGAGAGCTTCTCGGCGGGCTTCTAGTTCGATACGTGACTTGGCGAACTCGTTAAACAGGTAGGCATAATCACGCAACTGGCGACGGTAGACGAATCGGGTCGAGTCGTCCCAATCTTCGGGGCCGACCACTTGATCGTTTTCGTCGCGGCCCTCTTTGGTCCATTCGCCATCGTCCACCGTCCACGGCGTCCCGTCCCGCAGATATTCTTCGACCGAAGCTTCGGGAATGATCTGGCGAAGTTGGTCGTCGGTAAACCGCTCGAACATATCGTGGCGATCGACTGGCATGGTCTCGTAGAGCGCCCACGGCCCACGGCTATCGAGCAGTCGATTGTATTCGTAGTCGTCGAGCGTAAGGACTGGTTCGAGCGTCAGTTGTTGCTCGCCAGCCGTAGCCACGCGGAACTCGCCCAGATATTGCCGCCCTTGCGAGGGGTCTTGGATGTTGGCCGGGCCTTGTTCGAAGACGAACAGGATGGCGCCTTCAGAGATGCCCAGCGGTTGGGGGAATTCAATCTCGACCGTGACTTCACCCGTCTGCTGATTGGGCGGACCGATAGGTTGGGCGTTTCTCCAGACGCGTCCAATGCGGCGGTTGGTCAGTCGCAATTGATGCCGCAGGTCGACCAAACCGGGCGCCCGGAAGGCCGGTTCTTCGGCTGCTTCTTCGTCGATCGCAATCTCTTGCGCAATCAGCCGATTGATCTCAGCAGGCTTGCCGGTGCCGCGGACAACCAAGGCGTTGGTTTCTTGCAGGGGCTCAAGTCGCTCGGCCGCGTCCTCGGCCCGCTTTTGAAACTTGCCTCGCACAGCCAGCACTTCGGCCGCCAGGAAGGCGAAGCCAAAGGTGGTGAAGAACAAGGCGACCACCACCGTGACGTGGGCCCAGTGCCAGTGCTTGGAGCCAAGATACGCTGCAACGAGCGTTACCAAAGCAAACAGGGCAAGTACACCAATGACCAGCATAAGGGGCGTGCCTGACTCTCAGAGCGATCGGACGAGCGAAGGGCGGACTTCAGACCGTGGGCCGCCGCCAACCTAACGGTTTGGCAAAATGGGCAACCCGTAAGCCTTCAGCTTAAATGCCGACGGGGGGCGGGTCAACGAATTCCGCTGCAGGGCGGCGGCCGCAAAGCATTGCCCGGGCTCGCTTTAGCCCTTCCAACCCGCCCGGATCGCTGCACGTGGCACAATCGCACCCCCCAAGATGTCGATGCCGATGCCGACGCTGATGTTGAACTCGTCGTGTCGCTAGTTCCATTTGCTAGGCGTGAGCGACGAGCGTGTCGACCAACCGGCGGCAATCCTCGTCGGTGTGTCCGTGGCATAGGCTGACTCTCAGCAGGGATTCCCCCTCGGGGACCGACGGAGGCCGAATGCCGGGGACGAGCAAACCAGCTTCGCGGAGCATTGCCGCCAGCTGCATCGTCTGGTTGGGGTCGCCAAGGCGAACAGGCACGATTTGACTGACCGATGCGCCGGTGTCGAATCCCGCTTTGTTAAGCCATTGCCGTAGTCGCTCTGCTCGGGCGAGCAACTCGATGCGGCGGTCGGGCTCTTGCTCGGCTGCGTCGAGCCCCGCTAATCCGGCGGCCGCCAACGCTGCCGGCGCCGCCGTCGAGAAGACGTAGCTGCGGGCGCGATTCGCCAGCCAATCGATCAACGCCTGGCTACCGCTCACAAAACCGCCATGCGAGCCAAGGGCTTTGCTAAGCGTGCCGATGCGGACGGTGACCGCTTGTTCGACGATTGGCGTTTGAGCCGCGAAATGCTCCACGACGCCACGACCTGTCGGCCCCCATACTCCTGTGGCGTGTGCCTCGTCGACCAGCAGCATGGCGTTGTGTTCGACCGCCAACTCGGCGAGCCGATCGAGCGGGGCGATGTCGCCATCCATGCTGAACAGCGAGTCGGTAACGATTAGCCGTCGCCGGTAGCCGGTCTGTTCGCGAAGCAGTCGGGCCAACGCATCGGCGTCGTTGTGCGGGTAGACAAATCGATCAGCACGCGAGAGCCGGCAGCCATCGATAATACTGGCGTGGTTTTTGGCGTCGCCGAACAGGGCGTCGCCTTCATCGACGAGGGCAGGAATGACGCCAGCGTTTGCGGCAAAGCCAGACGGGAATAGCAGCGTAGCTTCGGCGCCCTCGAACTCGGCAAGGCGGCGTTCGAGTCGCTGGTGCCACGTGGATCGCCCCGTCACAAGCGGACTGGCGCCGCTACCCCAGCCGGCTGTTTCGGTTGCTTCTCTCGCGGCGGCTTGCAAGCGTGGGTCGGCCGCCAAACCGAGGTAATCGTTCGCGCTGAAGTTCACAAGCCGCCGGCCATCGACTTCGGTTACCGCCGCCTGCGAGCCGTCGCGAGTGGCGAGCACCCTTCGCAAGCCCTGCTTGTCGAGCTGGGCGAGTTGCTCGTCGATCCATCCCAGGGGATTGAACGAATCGATGAAGGCGGCAGGTTTGGTCGGGTCGGGTTCGCTCATCGCACGCTTGCCCGGCATTTCTCCAGGTGGTGGCCAAGTGCTGGCTTGCCGGCAATAAGTTGCCAATTTGACAGCCGCCGGCTTGTGCGAAGAGAATTGAGCATTGCACGGGAACTCTTCCCGCCCCGGCCGCGTCTGATTGGCGGACGATCGCGGGGCCGGTCGTTCAAAGGCAGCAGTTTAGGCCCCAGCGTGGCACACGGCAAACCGATCCTGCAAGTCGCTCACCCCGACGCAGCCACCGCTGCGGGCGACACCGCCGGTACGCCATCGACCGAACGCGAAATCGACAACCGGTTGATCGATGCAGCCCTGGCGGGCGACCGCTCGGCATTTGGCCAACTGGTGGAGCGGCACCAGGATCGGCTCGTCAACGCCTTGGTCCGCTTTACCGGATCGCCCGAAGACGCCCACGACATTGCCCAAGACGCCCTCGTGCAAGCCTTAACGAAACTCGATCGCTTCCGCCGCGACTCGGCGTTTTTTACGTGGTTGTATCGCATTGCCTTCAACCGAGCCGTTAGCGTCAGTCGTAAGCGTCGCGAGCGAGTGTCGCTCGACGGCTTACGAGAAGATGGCGGCGTGGAACCAAATTCGACGGGCCCACGTCCGGAAGAACACACGCTGGGGTGCGAACGTGTTGAGCTCGTACACCAAGCACTAGCCACCTTGGCAGAGGACCATCGCCAAGTGCTTGTGCTGCGAGAGTTTGATGGCTTGGACTATCAGCAGATTGCCGAGATTGTCGAAGTTCCCGTCGGCACCGTCCGCAGCCGCCTATTCCGCGCCCGTAGTCAACTTCGCGAAGCCCTCGAGCCGCACGGCTTTGATGAAACGAATGGATAAGAACCTATCCTTCTACTAAGTGCCGATAGCCGAAAGGCGATCACCAACAGCCCTGTCCCTTCATGCCGCCTCTCGATGACAACCTGAATCCTGCCGACGAACTGCTCAGCGCCTACTTGGATGGTGAGCTTTCTGACGCAGAGCGTACGGCCGTTGAGAAACGATTGGCCAGCGACGCCGGTGCGCGGCAGACACTTGAGCAACTGCGCGAGCTATCGACCACGCTGCGAGACTTACCCCCGGCGAAGCCAAATCCATCGCTGCGAGACGCGGTGCTGCAGCAAGTGGAGCAAGATCTCGACACCCGGCTAGCAGTCTCGCCGCGTACGACGAATGACGCAAACGCGAGCGCCGACTCGCAATCGGCCGGCGGCGCCTTTGCTTCGCTACCGTTCGGGCGGTCGCGTCGTGGCTGGGCGTGGGCGGCAGCTGCCGTGGCGGCGTCGTTGCTATTGGTGGTCTTCTCGCCCGACCAGCCACAACCAGGGCAGGCCGACATCGATGTGCTAGCGCGAAACGATGTTGAAGTCGCCGATTCGTCCACTGTCAACGCGCTAGCAGCCGCCGGCGCCGATGCTCCGCTCGAAATGTCGGCCGCGTCAGACAGTCTTGAAGCTGCGACGACCGAGTCGGCGATAACGCCAGACGCCCCGGCGCCGATCGTGGCCTTTACAGACGGCGCCGACGAAAGCGGGTCCCGTGAAAATCGACTAGGCGCCGAATACTTTACGGCCGACCCCTCGCTGCTTGTCGTTCGTGTCGAACTGCGTAACGAAGCATTTCGGCGAAATCACTTCGACCAAGTGCTAATGACGCAGGGAATCACGGTCGCCCCTAGCGCGGCCGAAGATGCAGCGCCTGCCTCGCTCGATGAGAACGATTCCCAACAGCAAGTGGCCGCGAGCGCACCGCCAGCCGCCAATGGCCAGTCGACTGCCGCCCGCGCATTTGCCTTCGCTACGAACAATCGGCAGTCGCTAGGCGACACCGAAGCCGACGTGCTGGTGGTCGACGCTCCCGCTTCGCAGTTCGCTGCTTGCTTGGACGATTTGAAGAACGACTTCCAAAACTGCAACGCCATTCTGGTTTGCCCGTCTGGCGAGGCGCCGCTAGCGGACGTGCGAAGTAACCAAGCAGATAAGCGATCGTCGGCGATGCGTCGAAAAGCAGCAAACAAGTCAGCAGCGTCAGGTGATGGGGAGCCTGCGCTCGAACAATGGTTTGGCTACAACCGCTCAGGCACAGCCGGGCAAGCGAAGGCGATGCAGCCAAGCAATTTGGCCAAGCAATCGGCACGTAAGAGCGGCGGATCGGCCCAGCAGCCTGCTCGGGCGTACCGGGTGTCTGGCTCTCAGCGACAGCAGCTCCCCCGATCGATCGAAGAAAACGCGTTGTCAGGCGGTGGGTTTGGTGGAAGCGGTGGCTTCGATAGCGGTCTTGAGTCGGCCGATGGTATCCGCTCGCCGGTTGCCAGAGATTCTAGCGTGGTCAGCGAATCGGAGACGACGAGAGAGATTCCCCCTCCCACCGATGAATCGAGCCGCGTCCAGGCCATTGTGATTGTCGAGGCAGAAGACGCGGCGTCGGAGCCGTAGTCGTCCGCGTGATTGGCACCGTCTGACCACTGTCGCCGATTTGCCAGCGACATTGCTGTGCTCTATCGTATCGAGCAACGATTGCAGGCGAATAAGCTGACCACCAACGAGGAGTAAGCGATGGCAGACGTGCGAATCCGGATCCGACCGAATGGCCCGTTTGTGGTGGAAGGGCCGATCGAATTGGTTGACTCCGACGGCAATGCGTTTGACATCAATCCGGATAAGCCAGCGATCGCCCTCTGCCGCTGCGGGGCGTCGGGCAACAAGCCGTTCTGCGACGGCGCCCACAACAAGTGCGACTTTAGCTTCGACGAAAAAGCCAGCGACGCATAGTTCGCGGCGCCTGCCCAACGCGGCGAATGTTGTTTTGCCCGCCGCCGGCTTGCGATTGTCGACATCTTTTCCAGGGCAAGTCGCGACCAGCACTCAGCCGATGCTCTGCCGCCGTGCTGCGTTTGAAGCTTGACGCTTGGCATATTTCCGATTGTAGCGTCGGCGGTCCTTCGCAATCGCTTGTTCTGGGCGATTAACTGCTCGCGAGTGGTTCGCGAGGCGTGCTAGACTCCGGCTCGCTAAACGAAGCCACACTGCGTATCGGTTTCGCCATTCGCACTCCGCCAACGGCTCGCATTGCACGCGACCGGTTGGCGCCGGCCAGGAGTCTTGCCACAGGATGTCTGCTTCTTCCAATCGCGTGTCGTCGGAGAATTCCACTGAATCGAGCGTTACGGAAACAACTGCCGCTGTGGATCGCTACCGAGCCGCGACTGATGCACCGTTTGACGCCGACCCTATTGAGTTTGGCGCCGAGGCAACCGAGGCCTCGACGCCCTTCATTGGCCAGTGGCGAAAGCTGGTCAGCACCACCAACTGGGAAAAGGGCCGGATCATTTGTGAGTGGCGATCGTCACTCGAGTCGGCCGGCGCCGCTGCTGGTGAGTATTCCGACGAAGCCTGGTCGCAACTCGTCGGCGGTGTGACGGGCCAGCACGTAGGTCGATTGCGACGCGTTTACCAACGCTTTGGCGAGGTCTATTCCGAATACGACGGATTGTACTGGACCCATTTCCAAGCCGCCTGCGAATGGGACGACGCCGAGATGTGGCTCGAAGGCGCGTTGCAGAATGGCTGGTCGGTGTCGCAGGTGCGGGCCAAGCGTTGGGAAACCGTTGGCGACGGCAAGCCAGAGCCGACTGAGGAGTCCGCTGCCGCAGGCGAGTTGGTGGAAGATTTCATCGAAGGCGACGAGGCGCCCGTCCGCGAGACGAGTGGCGCCACTTCGGCGGCGGCAAGCGGCACTAGCGAAGAACCGGGTGAGACCGATTCGCCGAGTGCTGCTGAGCGCCGCGAAGCGCCCGCCGATGAGCCAGCCGAGGTTGATTCATCGTTGCAAGCAGACAGCGACGCAGTGCGTCCCTTCGCCAACCTACCCGATCTGCCCGACGACCTGGCAGACGCCTTCGAGCAGTTCAAGCTGGTGATCCTGAACCACAAGCTTGCTGGTTGGGCAGAAGTATCGCGGGACGACGTGCTCGCAGCGCTCGAATCGCTCAAGCAATTGGCGATGGCGCCTTCGCAAGAATAGACGGCACGCAGTCGCTTCGCACTACGCAGCAGCGAACAGTTCGGCGTAGTCGAGCACCCACTGTTCGATTAGCTCTTGGAATTGCTCGCGATCGAAATCGCTGATTGGCTCGTAGTGTTTGCGGGTGAAGGTCTCTTTGTTGCGGACCGCCCCTTTGGCGGCGATGCTGACGACGTGGTACTCGTTGTAGGGTTCGACCACCACTTGCAACCGGCTGAAGAGATTCGTCCGCTTGCCGGCGGCGATGTGCAGGTCGTCACGCGTGACGCCGGCGCCCCAGCCTTGATCGCTTACGATAGTCTCGGTGCGGAAGCCGGGGAAATTATCCGCTAGTTGGCGTACGCACTCCTCGATGTGCTCACTCAATTCTAGGCGATGCTGCGAATGCCGGCGGCGGCATTCTTCTTCGCTGAGGGCTTCAGCCGCCTCGGCTGATTCCCGTGCTTGGCGTTGGCGGGCGCCTCGATTGGCCGCTTTTTGTAGTCGTTCTCGAAAATCCATGCCGAGATTCTAGACCGACCCGCCGGGCGCCGACAGGGCGAATCGCCACTTGCCTCGGCGACTACGGGTCAGGCGGACGCATCATCGTCGGCTTGGTCGCTCGACTTCTGCTTATGAAATTGCAGTAGATCGCCAAACGTTCGCATCGCTTCTTTGCCTTCGACCATCTCTTTGGTGATCGGTTTTGGCGGCGCCTTGCTGCGGGTTTGGTAACCGTGCGAGCGAGCCGGCTTGCCTTGCCGCTTCTTATCACCATGGCGAGGCTTACCACGCTTGGGACGCTTGCGAGGCGTCGCCTGACCGGCGTCATCGCCTCGTGCTGAGGCGTTCTTACCAGTGTCGGCAGCTTTTGGCTTGCCGCCACGACGATGGCGAGTTGGTTTGGGCCGCTCGGTCCCAGGCTGAATCATCGAGAGCGATACCCGACGTTTCTTTGCGTCGACCGCATCGACCCACACTTGCACGCGATCCCCTACGGAAACCAACGCATGCGGATCGCTGACAAAGTCGTGACTCATCCGGCTGATGTGCAACAGGCCGCTATCGGAGAGACCGATGTCGACAAAGGCGCCGAAGTCGACCACGTTGAGCACCACGCCTTGCAGTTCGGCTCCCGGCGCGAGGTCTTCGAAGCGGACCACCCCTCGGCGGAACGCGGGCGGCGGCAGCTCGTCACGCGGATCGCTGCCAGGATTGCTAAGGGCGTTAATCAGAAACTCAAGCTTCGCGGCGCCTATGCCAAGCTCCGTAGCGAGGGCGTCCGTATCGCGGTCGGCGATGGCTGCTGTGAATTTTTCAGCTGCCTCTGCGGTTATCGCCGACTTGGAATCGACGCCGGCGAGCGTGAGCAGTTTCTCGGCATGGGAATAATCGTCCGGGTGTACCCAAGTGGCGTCGAGCGGCTGGTCGCTCGAATCGATCTTCAGAAATCCCGCCGATTGGGTGTATGCCGCTTCGTTGAGGCCTGTGATTTCGAGGAGTTGTTTGCGACTGGCCAGCGGACCTTCTTTCTCGCGATGCTCGCAAATCCGCCGCGCGGTTAGCGGATTAAGGCCCGGCACATATTGCAGCAGCGACGCGGCGGCCGTATTCAGGTTGACTCCGACGTGTGCCACGCAAGAACGAACAACCTCCTCCAAAGCGTCCCGCATTGGTTTGCTCTTGGCATCGTGCTGGTAAAGTCCCACGCCGACGCTCGCCGGGTCGACCTTTACCAGTTCGGCTAGCGGATCTTGCACGCGTCGGCCGATCGACACCGCACTGCGGGCGGCGGCCTCCAGGTCGGGAAGCTCCTCCCGGCCCACTGTGCTACTCGCATAGACGTTAGCGCCCGCTTCGCTAACGACCAGGTATTCCAGATCGCGATCCTTTAGCTCCTCGGCCAAGAGCGAGGCGACCAACTCTTCTACCGGCCGGCACGCTTTGCCATTGCCGATGGCGATGAGATGCGGCGAGTGTTGGGTGACGATCGCCACGATGTCTCGCCGCGCGTTGGCGACGGGGTCTTCGGCAGGAGCAGGTTGCTCTGCGGGCACGTCTGCAACTTGCGCTGCATCCGCGACCGGGGTTTCGTCTGCGTCCGCCGTCACTGGTGCAGCGGCGGTGTCGGTCTCGTTCTCCGGTTCGCGTTGGGTCTCGCCTGCGGCGACGGGCGTGGCCGCAAGTGCATCCGCTACCGCCGTTTGATTGGCGACCGTGGTTTGAGCTTCGACTGAGGATGGCGGTTCGCCCGTTGGTTCAGCTGCTTCTTTTGCTTTCTTCTTGGCTGGCTTCTTCTTGCTAACTATCGACACGGTCCCTGTCGCCAGCACGGCGCCCGACTCGTCGATTGCTGCTAGATGACATCCATTTTGATACCCCGGGTCGATCGCCAGCACGCGCTTGCCCGGCAGGGTGGGGCCAAGGAGCAGGTTGCGCAGGTTGCGAGCGAATACCTCCATCGCGTGGGCTTCGGCGCGCTCGGTAAGTTCGTCACGAGCTTCTTTTTCCAACGCGGGCAGAATGTGCGAACGCACGGCCTCGGCGGCACAGCCTGCCAGGAACTCGACGTGCGTGTGCGTCGGCGGCGCCAATAGCTCTTTAGCGACCTTCACTGCGGCGTCGACATCGGCTTCGACGCCTACGGTAAGCACCTTTGCCCGCTCGCCACGATTAATCGCCAACACGCGATGTGGCGGCGCTTTGCTAAGCGGTTCGCGATAATCGAGAAACGCCTTGTAAGACTCTGCCTTCTTGTCGCTGGCTCCTTCTGCCCGTTTGCAAACGAGCTTGCCTGTCTTGCGAACGATTGACCGCACCCGACGACGCAGGTCGGCATGATGACTGAAATGCTCGCTAAGGATTTGCCCCGCCCCGGCTAGCGCCATCGGGGCGTCGGTCACCTGCTTGTCTTCGTTCACAAAGTCCGCAGCGCGGGCATCCAAGTCGCTGGCCTGCGGCGCCTCGCTGAGAATTTCTTCGGCCAGCGGCTCGAAGCCTTGCTCGCGTGCCGTCGTCGCGGCTGATTGCTGGCGAGGTTTGTGAGGCAGGTAAAGATCGTCCATGCGAGCCACCGTGTCAGCCCGCTCGATCTGCGTACGCAATTCGTCAGTGAGCTTGCCTTGGCCTTCCAGCGATCGCAGTACCGTCGCCTCTCGACTTTCCAAATCCTGTACCCGGCGAATGCGATCTCGGAGGGCGACGATTGCCCGTTCGTCGAGGCCGCCCGTCTCTTCTCGTCGATAGCGGGCGATAAACGGCGGCGACTGCCCCGCTTCAATAAGCGCCACGATTCGCTCGGCGGCGGCTGGATCGATGCCCAGGTCGTTGGCGATCGGTTTGGATGCTTCAGCAACGTTCATTTGGATTCTGTCGCCGATCGAGCGGCGTTCGTGTTGCAAGACCTAGGACTAGGCGTGAGTCGGCGGCGGGTCGGGCCGTCGTCGACCCGGTGAACGGTAATTCGAGTACCAACGCTTCGGCGTTGCAAAGCAGTCTGCCAGCGGGATCGCCGCTGCTTAGCCAGAGCAGATGTCGCGTGCTTAAGGCTCGTGACAGCAAAGTTCGGGCAGCGAGGGGACGCGGCGAGCAGATGCGGCTGCTGAGAGCCAAGCCTGGCGAAGCAAATCAGAAACGAGGGGTGGGCAATAAGTAACGGAACGCAGAGGAGCGAACGCCAGCAGCGAGACCAACGCCGACGTTCAAGCCGTTCGGCCTTCTGCTAGAGCGAATATGTGGGGCCAAAACGCACGCCCTGTCCTGCGACGCACGTTCGGAATTCGCCGATTCTTGGGAAACTCACCGCTGCTGTCAAGCAACGCCGGCACTTCTGGCGCCGCTGGCGCCAGTGGCAAGATCGTGCGACATGGCACAATCTGAGAAAAAGTTCCGGGTTGGCTAAACCAGCATAACCCGCCTTGCCGATGTAGCAGATGTCGGAGTCGCTGGGCCCAAGTTGCCCGGTGCTTGGACATGCGTCGCCGTCCCCCCATCGAGCAAGGATGCACGATATGCCCCAGTGCCGTTTGAAGATCTTCCGCGGTCCCGAGCACGAAGTTGCCCACGCCCAAGCCGGCGAAAACGAGGTAACGGTGCCCGTTGGCGAAGTGCTCCCTCTCCTGGCGGACGCGATCGATCAGCAGCGAACCTGGCTCAAGGACTTCGAAGACGACGACATCACCATCTCGTCCGACCTCTACGAAGTGCTGCAAGCGTACCGTTTCTTCCGTCGCCCCTCGGCTTGACTTAAGCTCGATTGGGTAGTTTGGGAAGAACAGGCAGTCGCCGCGCGGGTTATCGCGTACTCAGTTCGTGCACCATATCGACTAACGCCTTGGCGTGGTCCGGCGGTGTCTGCGGCACGATGCCGTGTCCTAGGTTGAAGATGTGCCCCGGTCGGCCTTCGGCCTGGTCGAGCACACTCGCAGTTCGTTGGCGGATTTCTTCGACGGGCGCAAGCAGGGAAATCGGGTCGAGATTGCCTTGCACCGACCGGTCGTGCCCCACGTTCTGCCACGCATCGGCGAGCGACACCCGCCAATCGATGCCAATCACATCGCCGCCCGCTTCGGCAATCAGGGGCAAGAGCTTCGGATTGCCCGCCCCGAAGTGGATGACCGGCGCCCCGGGCGTCAGGCCATCGATTAGTTCTCTGACATACGGCAGCACAAACCGCTTGTAGTCCTCGGGGCCGAGGCAGCCGACCCAGCTATCGAAAAGCTGCACCGCTTGGGCGCCGGCAGCAATCTGGGCGTTCAGGTAAAGCGTCACGGCCCGGGCGAACCGCTGCATGAGCGTTCGCCATGCCCCCTCATCGCGATACATCAGCGTCTTGGTGTGCAAATAGTTGCGGCTCGATCCGCCTTCGATCGCATAACTCGCCAGCGTGAACGGCGCGCCGGCGAAACCGATCAGCGGCAAGTGACTTGGCAGGTCGGCCCGCGTTTGACGAACCGTTTCGACGACGAAATGCAGCGAATCGACACTGTCCAGGTCGAGCAGCCGGTCGACATCAGTGGATTCGCGGACCGGATTGTGAATCACGGGGCCATCGCCGGGGGCGAACTCTAGCTCCATGCCCATCGGTTCGAGAATCGGCAATAAGTCCGAGAAAATAATCGCGGCATCGACGCCCAAAAAATCGACGGCGGTGCACATTACCTCGCTGCAGAGCGCCGGATTCTTGCAGAGTTCGAGGAAGCTGGTCTTCGCCCGCACTTCGCGATACTCAGGCATATAGCGGCCTGCTTGTCGCATGAGCCACACCGGCGTGAAGTCGGTCGGCTCGCCACGACACGCCCTTAAGAAGGGAGCATCGCGTAGCGGATCGTTAGCGTCTGCGGTGTCTTCGCCGCCGGTGCGAACATCGACACGTTGTCGGGCCATCGCCGATTGCGATAGCGTTCGCTTGCGTCGCAGTAGGCCCATCGCTTGTTCTGCCGTCTGGCGGACAAACTGCCCCATCTTGGGCGGTGACGCTTCGAGGTCGACCGGCAAGTCGCTCGCTCGCAACCGTTCGCTCGTTGTTGGCCCAATCGACGCAACCACCACACGCTCTAGTACGCTGCGGAGAGCGCCGGCCAGTTCCATTTTCCCTGCCACTGCCAGCAGGTGATCAATCTGTTGAGCCGAGGTAAACATCAACACATCGATTGACTCGTCGATCAGGCGATGAATGTTGGCCTCAAGTGGCGCCGTATCTTCGGGCAAATCCCACTGGTAAACGCGGAGGCGATCGACCTGGGCTCCGCGAGCTTCGAGTCCCGCCACGAGACTCGGATTCGTGACGCCGTACTCTTGCAGGCCGAGCCTCATATTGGCGACAGGCATTTCGCGATCGAGCGTTTCCAGCACTTCGCGCCACGTGTTGGGCTCCGGTGCTCGCATCGTGGGCCTTAGGCCTAGCCGGCTGAGCGCCGCCACGGGTTTTGGACCGCGGGCGAGCGTAGGAACATCGGAGATCGCGTTCAAAAGCCGCTCGCGGCCGACGTGGCGTTCGACTTGGCTCACAAATTGCTCGGTGCCAACGCCGGTGAGGAGGATCATGGCGTCGATTTCGCCGCCGATGAGCCGATGGGCAAACTCTACCGCCGCCCGGTTGTCTTCTAGCGGCGTTTCACGCATCGAGGGGCTGACGTGAGGCACGCCGCCACTCTTGCGAATCAGCGTTGCGAACTCTTCGGCACGCCGGCTCTCCATCGCCGCGACGACCAGGCCGCCAAAGTCAGCTCGATTGTTCTCACGAATTTCGTTCACAGGATCGTTTGCCGCAGTGCTAGCACCGAAGAATTCAACGCACGATTAGCGATTACTCAATCGCCCATTGTATCTCGCCAACGTCTCGCTGTATGCCTGCCCGAATACCGCAGCGCAGGGCAGCATGCCGCCGGCAAGTGCAAGATTTGTCAAGAGAACAGACCGCTCGCGTCGGGCAACCGAGGTCAAAATTTTCGCACGCGAATTTTTCTAAGCGAGACATCAACTCGTAGCCTGTTTGCTGCTTGACATCGCTAGGTAACTGCGGCACACTGCGTCGCACGATTTGGCGACCCTCCTAGCTCGTTTGTTGGCGATGGAATGCTGTTCGGAAAAACCTTGCGATCGCAAGCGTCTTTCTGACACACGTGTCTCAGTAGCTGTAATTTTGCGGCGATGATTGGCGGATTGTCCCCCGCTGTTTCAACGTCGATGTTCGTCAGCTCTCGCAGTCACCATTCTATCGGCAGCATGTTGCTTTGATTTGCGTCACACAATCGTCGGTCCGAGTAGACGTTTGTTAGCAAACGACACGCGGCAGCCGGCACGCGACAAGACAGCAGGCCGATCTTGTTCACCTTTAGCACTCAATCAGGGGGCGAAAACCGCAGGGATCGACGTTCGGCGAGTAGGTCTTGCGATCTGCTCTGCGACATGGACGTCCCCCTTACGAGCCATTGT
>JBCDCL010000005.1:0-19110 GCA_039182175.1 Planctomycetota bacterium | reverse complement strand
TGGAAGGCCCTGTTGCTGATTTCTTTCTTGGTGTGGATAGGTGGCTGTGCGACAGGTTTGGCTCTGAGTGCTGGTGCAGACCTCGACAGCCCAAACCCTGACCCCGTATCCGCCCTTGGCGGACTATTCATGTTCGTAGGCGCATTGGGGTTCTTTGGCGTGATTGCCGCGCGATTAGGAGCGTGGTGGTACCACGGGTAGTGGCAGCCGTTGCCACCTACGACCTTGCCCACTCTCTGACCGTCGCCTCGTCGTCGGCCGTCGGCTCGTATCCTTCGAGCACGTACAGCCATGGCGCCGATCCATGCTGCAGGTAGGTCGCATAGTCTTTCCACTCGCGACGCACTGAGCAGCCGCCGTAGCCCGTAGGCCGCGACTCTTGCACGTGCTGGCCCGTTTGAATGTGGAGCGTCGGGCCGCTGACTTCTCGCACCTGGCCGTGGAAGGGTCCGCCAATGAGTAATGCGTGGCCGTCGGGCATCGTGCTTGGTTGTTGCATCGTTCGACCTCGGCATGGCTTACGAAACCTCTCCTAGCAGCAACGTTGGGATCCGCAGCGAGCGGGCTGAGTGCGGCGCCCATTCGAGTAAGCCTTTTTTCTTCAGGGCAAAGATGTGGCAACGGATGCCATTCGGGCTGCTGATGTCCAACGCGGCTGCCACCTCTCGGTAGGACGGCCAGACGCGATGCTGCGTGTAGTGGTTAGCGATCGCCTCGAGAACTTCTTCTTGCCGGGCGGTGAGCTTGGGGAATGGGCGCATATCGGTAGCCTCGGGTGGTTTTAGAGAGCGAGCGCACCGCCAGATTGGCGACCGCAACGCTACGAGAATCGCTTTCGGCCGGGCTCTTGGCTTGGCTGGTATTCCACCAAGGACCGATCCGTGAGGGGGCGCAGATGAACCAGGCAACCTGCCTCACGTGGTGTACAGATTACTGTACGGATTATGCGCGTCAAGTAGTTTTTGCTGGCACAAAATGCTGAGTGTACGGGCGCGTAGTACACCACCACTGGTTGTGGTCAGGTGGCAAACTTTGCCACTTCGGGGCGGTTCGCCCTCGCTAAGATCAACCCACTGACCTTAGCGTCGAAATAATCCGTAAGTCCATATCTTTAAACACCTTGCGAGATTAAATTAAGGAGAGCGGCCCACGTCTTGGTTGGCGCAGCAGCTTTATACGCTGCCGGAGGGGTCTGTGCGCTCACGGACGGGATCGTAACCCCCACTCTCCGCTCACTTGCGGCTTAGCCTACGGGCAGCGAGTTGGCTAGGCTACGACCGATTCCGCGACCACCACTCACCAGCTCGATTCAGCCACTCTTTGCGTGCCTCGCAGCCGCACGTAGGCGGCAGTCCTAGAGCACGCTTGGCGGCCACGTAGCGGTCGGGGGTGATGCCTACGGATGAGAGCAGGCGTTTAACGCGGTCGCCCAATTCAAGAGAGGTAGCTTCGGCAACTTGTCTTTCTGCGGTTGTGCAAATTCGCATCACTCGCTTGTAGGAATTAGGCGGGCGGCTGCGGTTGCATTTTGGGCAAGCTTGCTTGCCTTCCAGGTCGCACAAATTCACAGTGGCTATCCGAGTGCAGAAAACGTAGATGACAAGTCGCCCCTACCATTCACGATTTGAAACGACACACTATCTGAGCAACTAAGGGTGAAAGGTTGCTCGTACCCGACAGCAAGCAAGTTTATCTGCACGTTGCCACTTCTCGACAAGTTATTGAAGTCGCATTGATGACCAAAGGGCGGGGTCGCAAATGGCACGGCAAACGCATCACCGTTAGCCCGTCCCGTCAGTCGCGATGACAGCCAACCAAATTCCGCCCTCGGCTCGAACCTGCCCACAAGTCCATAGTCAAGAATACTTACGCTATCGATGTTAGTCACTAAAGAGTCTGACTGATTGGCTGGACAACTGGCAGTTCCACCGCAATTGCCTCTAACGTCATAGTCGCGGCTGGCGAAGTATTTATGGTCCTCTAAAGTTCCAGCAGTTCCGCCAGCGTTGCCGTCAGCAACAAAAGTCCCCTGATAGGTCTTAGGCAAACCGTCAGCATCAATCCCACACGATCCCGAGGCGCCCGAAGGCGTGTAGATGTAGGTGCTGTCGATCTGCAACTGCGGTACAACTTGCGTGCGTTGCTGGATGTCTGACACTGTCGCCGATTCACCGGCGGCAAGATAAAAGCCCGAAAGCCCGAGAGGCACTATGGCGCCGCACAGCCCCGTGTAGCTGCCCGCGTAGTAGTGATACCCACAGAACACGCCGGTGTCGTAGATCAACCTGCGAATAACAAATCGCAGACCAGTGGTTGCCGCCGTTGGGCTGAGAAGAACGCCGGTAATATTGCCACCAGAAGATAGCGGAAAGTTGATTGAGCTAAATATGCCAAGCGGGTACGGGGGCGACAGGTCATTTACCCCTGTGTCGTACGCTTCCGCCGCCTTTTCAATCGCCGTTTGGCTTGCGTCGGTGTAGTGGCCTCCAAATGAAATGTTGGTATCAAAGGTGCCGCTATAACCAACCGGCAACGCAGCAACTGGAATGCTGACCGACATTTCGTCAGCGTCGCTTATTCCACCGCGTGCTGTGAGCGGAGTCAGCCCAGAAGTTTCTATGACAGCGTTCTCTGGGTCGCACGGTCCGCCATCGCAGCAGCAATCATCTTGGTCGGCCAGTGCCGCCTTCCCATCAACAAACAACGGTTTGCCGCCAACGAACTTCATTAGGGGCACTCCCCACGATCCCACAGCGGCGAGCCATCGGCCCCAGCGCCGGGCGTGCTGGTGAGCGCCTTGGGATCGGTTCCATCGTAGCCGTCGTAGGCCCGCATTTCCCAGAACGCCTCGAACGGAAGAACGTAAGCGGGCCCGGTGCTATCTTCTCGAAACCAGACAACCAGCGTTCCCTGTAGCAGCGGCGCGACGGTATGCAGCGAAATGCAGCCGAACAACTCCCGGTCGTCGGAGTTCGGCCCAGTTGGAACACGTACTAGCGACTCCGGCGACGCCCCCGCCGGCGGCGTGTAAGTCCAACCGTTGGCCGTCGCGATCGACTGCGCTTGCTGCAGGGTCACCAGTGGGGCAAACGCACCTTGGCCCGCGCCGCCGGCGACATAATAATCATCGCCAACCGTAGTGCCGCTTGGGATGGCCAGCTCGGTTTCCTGGGCAATGACACCGACGCCAAAGTTGGAGTCGAGGGTGAAGCCACCAGAGCCGCCAAGACGCATGGGCGAACCCCAGTTGCGCCTGCCAGGTGGCTGATTGCGACGGCTACTCCGCTCGCTGATCAGCACCGTCTGGTTGATCCGCCTTTGCGACTGCTCGTCGTAGGCCATGGACTAGGTCGGCGGGGTGATGGGCAGCAGCGAGAAATTAGCCAGGCCGCGTGTCGCGAACTCAAGGGCGTTGCCCAGAGCGTCGGGATAGTGCTCAGAGAGGCGGTAGCCAGCTCCGGGACTATCCGTTTCGGTGCCATCGGTGAGCAGTACCGGCTCGCTAGGTATCACGTATTCTGTGACCTCACCGTCGTCGTCTAAGACTGGATCGCGGGCATGGGTGAGTGTCTTGACGGGGTCGCCACCGCCCTCGGGCGTAACGTCCTTAAAATGCTTGTTGCCGCGGTTGACGAACTCCCGGCGCCAAGGTCGATCGGCACACACGATGCGGAACGTTGCCCGATAGTACGTGGTGCCGTTTTCAAACTGAGGCCGCTGCGTGAGGATCGGCAGGCACTTGCAGTGCTCAGCAGGATAGCCTGCGAACGTGGCGTCGTTCAGCGTTCGCCGATACGTGCGATTCAGGGCTCGCAACTCGCCGGCGGTTGCGAAGTTCTTCTCCCAGATCAGTACCTCATACTCGTTGTCCTCGACTGCGGACTCATCAAATGGCTGGCCTGCCGAATTCACAATCGGGTTGTTGTCGCGATCGGTCTCGATCGTCTCGGTGATGGTTTGGAACTCTACCCAGTGCCGCTCAGGACGCAGCAGTGGGCTCTGGAAGCTCGTCTGCGTTTCGAGCGGCGACTTGCCGGGTGGTAGCGGCATCCAACCGACAGCGAAGTCCCAATGCTTTCGATAAGCGCCGTTGCCCTGCGTGCCTTGCAACGACTGCCTGAATGCACTTACGTCAGTCGAACCGCCTAGCGCGTACGTCGACATATGCTCGGGCAAGGGATCAGGGCCGGCTGTGTAGGCGCCGATCTCTGCGGTGATCGCGTCGTCATCTTTGTCGTCGGTGGTTATTCGGTAGACAGCCCCGTACGAGTAGCGTCCACGCTCGTCTTGCGTGACCGTGCGGCCCTCGTCGAGTAGTTCACATCGGATGACGGACATGCTAGGCGCTGGGGATGCTGATCGTGGGCAGGTTCTGAAAGACCGTTAGCATCTTGCCTAGCAGGTCGTTCGTTTTCTTTGTGTTCTGCTCTGTCTTTACCGCGGCCTTCTCTGCCGGGCGATTACGCTGGTTCGCTCGCAGAGCCGCCATGCCTTCGCTACTGCGGGCATCAATGGCTCGATTGATGCTGGCTTGGCCAGACACAGTCGGCGCCCCTGAGCCAGCAAACGTCGATGCCACAGCCCCAATCGCTTGCTGGCCAAGCCCACGCAGGCCGTTTAGCCCTTGCGCAAGAAAACCGCCAATTCGCTGCCCTGCGTTTGTGATTGCGGCGAGCTGCTTGGGGTCCGGCGCTAGCTTCTCGGCAACTTTCTTGCCGGTGTCCTCAGCTTTGCTTTCGACATCGTCGAACCACTTGTCGATGGCGACCGATGGCGGATCGGCCAAGAACATTTGCTTGAGTTCTTCCGCGCCTTTGGCAGTCGATGCCCGCAGCCCTTCGGCAAGCGAAGTAACGAACGTAGATGCCTTGACATCGACGCCCGGGATCTTGTTGAGGACCGCGACGATCGTCTTTTGCAGCACATCAAAATCGGTCACGATTTTGGCGATCACGCCAGTGACGACAACTTGCAGCCCCTTGAATCCCATCCGCAGCGTGTGAACCACATCGGCAGCGATGCCCATGCCGCGAGCGATGAGCCTGCTGCCACCCGTCAGCGAATCCGTTGCTTGGTCGCCAGTCGTGATCCAAGCGGTAAGCCCTTCGCTCACACGCTCGACAGCCGGCGCGAGCCCGATAGCAACTTTGTTGAACAGACCTTCGACAGACTTGCCGAGCCGACCATACGCGTCGTTTGCGGCCTCGACCTTGGCAGCGTCGGTCTCGTTGACAGCGATACCAAGCTTGCGAGCCGAGTCGGTCGCCTCGTCCATTGCTTTGCGACCGCCGGCCAGCGTGTTGACCAGAGCCACGCCCTCGGAGTCGAACAGCTTGAACGCAAGTCGTACGCGATCGCCTTGAGTGCTGACACGCGACATCGCATCGGCAATCACTCGGAACTGTTCATCGGGCGACATGGCGGCGAGCGATTGCGCGTCGATGCCCAGTTCTTTCAGGGCTCCGCGTGCTTCGCCTGTGCCATTAGCCGCTTCACCCACGCGCCGGACCATGCGCTGCAACGCCATGTCGAGCGTGTTGCTGGCGACACCGGATTCTTCGGCCGCCAGTCGCAGGCCCGCAAGTTGATCGGTCGCGATGCCCAGCTTGCGAGACGTCTTGGCAAGCTTATCGATCGATTTGAGCGAACCCTGCACGCCCGATTGCAGCTTGCGAAAAGCGACAAAGCCGGCAAGCCCAGCGGCTAGCGTACGCATCTTGCCGCCGACCATATCGACGACTGGACCAAGGGTGCGAACGTTTTTCCTGAATCCGGTAACGTTTTTGTTCGCCTTCGCCGTCCGCGCCGTGACGTTGACGGCTAGCTCTCCAATTGCCATCGCGTGTCACTCTTTCCGTGGTAGCGGAACGGTGGGTTTGAACTCATCGGTCGGCGGCAAAAATCGCTCGCCAGTTGGCGCCACGGCATGAATCTGCTGGATCGTCTTTCCGGTACGCTCCCAGCCGTGGGGATCGAGCGTCCAGTGTTTGTCGAACACCTGCAGCTCGCGGAACTCGTAGGCCGTTAGTCGCTGCTGGAGTTCTCGGACGGGGATTCGGTAGTGGAGGCTGAGGGCGAGCCACCACCATCGGTTGCCCTCGTAGGCGAGTTTTTTGCTATCGCTTCCTCGACGTCGCCGCCAAGGCCGCTAAGTGATTCGACAGTGCTGTAGACGCGTCGCAGTGCCGCCGCGGACTTCTGCCCGAGCAGCATGATCTCCGCCTCAGTGAAGCTGAGCGAGTTGCCTTCCTCGTCGCACAGTGCCGTTGCACAGGCGTAGCGGAACGCTTCCTCGTTGCTCATGCCTGCGAGCCGAGCGACCTGGTCGCCGGTCAGGCCCTGCACACAGACCTTGGCATCGCCGCTATCAGTTGCCCACTCAGGCACGGGTACCTCGACGATGGTGCGATCTTGGGCGGCGAGGATGTCAGACTTGGATAGCGACACGTTGTGATCTCCGGGGAGTGGTTACAGCGAGCAGACGGCGCTACTTGCTCGACTTGGTCGCGGCGGGTGTGGCAGTCTCGGCCGTCTCTTCTGCTGCGTCGTCGTTCTCGACGCTCGCAACGCCTGCCTCCAAGTCCGCCAGTTGCTTCTGTGACTTCTTACGCTTGGCGTTCAGCTTTTCCATCAGCTTGCGGACTTGCTTCACGACCGCCATGCGCTCGCCTGCCTCTAGCGGCATCTTGAGCGTCTTGCTGTTGATCCAGCTAATCGGTGAAGGCGTCCCGTAGCCGACGTAGCCTGCTCGCTTCTCGCCGATAAAGAACTGGCACGTTGCTTCGGACAGGGTCTCGACGCGAACGCTGTCGGTAATGGCTTTGTGTTGGTCGGGCATCGAATTCTCGCTAGTGGTTGTGGGCTTGCCGTGGGACACGCCTTGGTGGGGTTAGCTGGCCGGCGTGATCGTGGGCTTGTCGTTGACCTGAACCGTCAGCGTGCCCTGCCGACGTTCGCCTGACTGATTCGTTGGCCGCTCGTAGTTGATGACGAACGCGCCGGTGTAGGTGTTAACCTGACCGTTGGTCATTCCCGGCGGCGCCGGATGCGTTACGACCGCATCCTGGACGACGTAGGTGGGTTCTTCGTAGGCCGGGTCATGCTCAACCGTGACGACAATCTGACCCGGTTCGAGCGTGTCGCCCGGAGCCTGCGGAATGACCGCTCCGTCGTCTAGTCCAAGCGAAGGCAGTGGCACCGACGTACCCTCAAAGCTGGGCTCTTGCACGTCGATGATCGTCAGCGAGAAGCCGGACGTCGACAAAGTGAAATCAACGCCGTGGCCGGTGTGTCCGCTGGCACTCATGGATCAATCCTCTACCGTGTTTGTCTGATAGGACACCTCAAAGTCGAGCGTCCGAAAGTATCGATACTGGTCGCTACCTTTGCGGGGGGCGTGGCTGTCGGCGTAGCTGTTGTCGAGAAAGCAATCGTCGATGTAGATGCCCTCAAATTCGCCAGTCAGTCCGTTCAGTGCGTCCTCGACGTAGCCTGCCAGTTCGTCTGCCTCTGCTCGGCTGTCGGCGTAGCAATCAAACTGGGTGCGGTTCATGCGAAGCGTTGACGGTCCGCTGAGCGTTCGCTCAGGGGCGTCGCGTAGCACCCGGTAGCGAATCGCTGGCACGGGTTCACCTTGCTCAATCGCATCCGGCCGCAGTCGATCGTCGACCATCGCTTTCAGCTCTTGGACGCTGAGCATCCTTTTCCGCAACGCGTTGGTGAGGTTGGCTCTTGCCATCAAACTTTCCGGTTCCGCAGCCGCACAAACTCGCCGAGGCGCTGCCGCGGAACGGCTTTGATTTGTTCCTCGTTTCCATACAAGGCGTAACGCAGATAGGAATCGCGTTCGATATCGCCCGCTCGGTAGTGCGTAAATCCAAACTCTATGAACCCGCCGTAAAAAGTGTCTCCCTGGAACAGTGGGTCGCGGAAGCCGACGCGGTGCCCGACTTTTACGCGTGATCTTCTGACCGCTCGAACTGTGAGATTGTCCTCAAGGTTGCCTTCGTCGTGTGCTACCCGAGCCTTTGCCTCTGGCAGCACAATCTCTTTGGCGGCTTCGCGAGTCGCCTTCCGCATCATGCCGTTGATCGACTTCGTACCGTCCTCACCAGCGATCAGCAACAGCTCGCGGTCGAGTGCTCGCTCGCCAGTGAGAGTGATCTTGGCCACTTACGCTGCCTCGTTGACGTTGCACACCAAGCGGATCCGGCGGCCTTCTGGATCTCCACAACTGACGATGTCATAGATTCGGTCCCCGTGCCGGATCCGCATCGCACTCGTGACACCTTCGAGCCATCGGCACTCAACCGTGTGGGTTGCGTTTTCCTCGACCTGCTCGCCTCGCCTGCCGTGACTGCCACTGCCAAACTCGACCGCAGCAGGAACGTTTTCCGCAAACGGCTTCCAAACGTTGACTGCTTGGCCAGCATCATCGGTAGTCGCGTCGCGCTGCTCAAACGTTACGCGGTGCCGTAGGTCGCCAGCTCTCACCGGTAGGTCTCCCAAGTAGTTGCGTTGAGCAATGACACAACCGCCATCGGTAGCGTCGCCATCGTTCGCTCGGTCACCGCCTCGCGATGCTCGTACCAGTGACTCACCAGCAACCGTATCGCCTGCTTGATGCGGTGTGGCGCCTCGTCGTAGCCCGCCACAAACGTCACCGTCACCGGCTCTGCCGCCGTGCTCAGCACGCTCGGCCAACTCTTGCCGTGGGCCAAGCTGATCCGTCCTGGATCGCCCACAGCACTCACCTCGTAGTCGTCAGTGGCAACCGTTGCCACCTGACCATCCGTGCCGACGTACTCGATCGACGTCACTGAAACCAGCGGCGGCCGGTCGAGCACCAGCGGCCCGCAAGCTGGAAAGCCTGCAAACGTTTGCTTGTAGGTCGCACGGATCAAAGCCCGGTTTGTCTCGTGTTCGCATAGCTCTCGAGCTGCTGATATCAGCAGGGTCAGGTACTCGTCGTCGCCGCCTGCAATGACCCGCGAGTGACGCTTGGCGTCCTCGTGGTCAATCGGCTCGTCGCCAGTTACCTCGACTTGCTCAAGAGCCACAGCAGATCCTCAGGTCGCACGTTCAGGTGGCAAACTTTGCCACCTGCTACTTCGCTTGGTACTCCTTGATGGCGTCGGTGATCGCCTCGGCCGACACCTTGCCGATGCCCTCTGCGGAAACCAAACCGTTGTTGGCGTTGCCGAAGTCGATCACGTCCTGAACCGTCTTCCAGCCCGCAGCGGCCATCTTCTTCTTGATGTCGTCACTGACGTTCAGTTCGGGGAACAGTTCGCCATCAGTGGCTTGCTGATCAGCCGGCGGATCGCTCGCCGTGTCCGCTGGCTTGATGCTAGCCCGAAGCTTGTCGACCTCCGCCGTCAGCGCTTCGGCTTTGGCCTTCCACCCGTCGTGAGCCGAACTGCACGCCTGCAGCTTCTGCCGTAGTTCGGCATTCTGCCGCTGCAGCGTGGCAACGGCTTCGCTGCCGGCGGGTTCGGCAGTGGCAGCCTCGGCTGCGAGGATCGGCGGGCCTTCGACAATCTCGACGATGCCGTCGGCGGCAAGTTGCTCAGCAAGATCAGGCTTGAGGTCACCGAGAGCGTCTTTCTTGTAGCCACGCCATGGCTCTAGGAATTTGCACTTGAGGGTCATGTCTCTATCGCATGGGGGTTTGGTTACTATTGTTCGCGACGGGTCGGCTGCCTCAGGATCAGCCGGCCAGCAGGCCAACGAATGCACCAGCGTTCGAGCCGTCGCCGGGCTCGTGCACCTCAATGTCGTAGCTCTCGGTTCCACGGATAGCGATCTGGTTCATTTCGAAGAAGCGCTGATCGGAAGTGGCAATTGAAATGCCTTCGCGCTCGCCGATCATCACCGCGTCGTTGAAAGCGCCGTATAGCAGTGGAATCTGAGCGCTACCCGAGCTGGTGGGCATTTTGTCGGTAAAGTCGACAGGCTTTCCTAGGAAGCTGCCGTCACCGTCACTGCCGGCGAGTTCAGCCATAGATACGCCGCCGGCCGAAGACAGCAATTGCACCATCACCGTGTAGTAGAACTCAGACGAACACGTGAAACGGCGGTTGCGACTAAATCGCGAAGGCAGAATGCCCATCATGCCGGTGATATTCGCCAGCGTGATGCCGGCCCAGCCCGTGCCGCTAGCCGGGAACTTCCCTGCGGCGCCCAAAGCAGTCAGGAATCCCGTTTCGCCGAAGTGCGTGGTTCCGTCTGCAAGGAACAATGCGGCGTCGCGCTCGTCGGCAAAGGCGTAGCCGATCTCGTTTGCAACACGATCAGCAACCGATATTGCCGCGGATCGTAAGAGCTTGCGGCTGATGCGCGTTAGAGTTGCGCGATCTTTGGTCGCCAACGCCACCGGAGCCACGGTCATTTCACTTGTAGTGATGGCCTCCTCTTCGCCCGGAGAGTAGACAGTCAGGCCGCCCGCACGCTTGTTCATGTCAAGCGTTTCCGATGTCATCGGAACGGTGTCAGCAAGTCGATTGGCGATGCCGAATTCGTTGCGAACGTCGATGATTGCCGACGAAAGTGGGGCGGGTACCAGATAACCGCCTCGTGCGTCATCGTCGACAGTTTGGGCATCGAGACGTATCTCGATACCGCGATCTTGGCAGTGTTCGGTTGCCTTTGCATCGTTGAGCAACGTCGCCTTGAGCCACATGCCGCTGTCGTAGGCATCTTGCCGAGCATCCTCCCCCTTGAAGTGCTTGGGCGCAGGGCCGGCGGCAACGGCTGGCAGCTTGCGCTCCGGCGGATCGCCAGGAATCACTACTTCGGGCGTGCTACCGCGACGCTGCGCGGATTCCTTGATCGCCCGCTCATACTTGGCGGCTCGTTCAAGATCCGCCGCCATGATTTCATGGGCTTCGAACAGTTCATCGACCTTTGCCATTTCTTCGGCAGATAGGTCACGCTCGTCGCCCTTGGCCACCTCGTTGATGGCTTCGATCTGATCGAGCAGCTCGGCGCGTGCCTCTTCGACGCTACGCACACTCAGGATATTTGGCATCGGAATATCTCCGCGGACGGTAATTTGCCGGCGAAGAACACAGATGCGCGGTGCATACGCCGGCGGCTGAAATTAAGCCACCAACGACTTCACCGCGTTGACGCGACAGAAAGTCGAGGAGTTCTCGTCGAATGGTCAGCGATAACGCGAACCACGCAACGTGTTACTTGAATCTATGCGCGGTGCGGCGCCTAGTCAACCGGAGTTTTTGCTCGACGCGCGTCGTGCTCTTCGGCAATGAGTTCGCCTCATTCCCCTGCGCAGTCTCTGCCGACTTGACTACGTGCGATTCAAACCGTGCGCGTTTGTCATCGGGAATGCTGCCCAAGGCTGCGATGTCGAAGCACGCCGCCATCAATGGTCGCTGAACCACCTCTGTGGCATAGCCCGCCGCTACCGCTTCCTCTCCATCGAACCAGGTCGTGGCAGCCATCATGTCTAGCACATCCTTAGCAGAATCGCCGCTGCGACCAGCGTAAATCTCAACGTAGCTTTGCTTTGCAGTTTCCAGGTAGTTGATGAGTTCCACCAGCTCTTGCTGTAGGAACGTGCCGCGCAGGTCAAGGCGTGGATCGTGCATCATCATCAACGCGGCGGGGTGCATCCGTCGCACGTCGCCGGCCATTGCAATCAAGCTGGCAGAAGATGCTGCATATCCATCGACGTCCACTTCAATCGCGGCCGGATGCTGCGTTAGCAGGTTGTGAATTGCTACGCCGTCGCGTGCGCCGCCTCCAGGCGAGTTGATTCGCACGTTGATACGTTCGGCATCCTTTGCCTCGCCTCCGAGCCATTCTGCCACCTGCTTGGCAGCCACGCCATCTTCCGGGTCACCCACCACACCGTAGATAAGCAGCTCTGCAGATTCGCCGGACAACATCTTCATGTGCGATTGACTAGCCATGCGGATAAGTCCCTGTGATTGATTTACGCAATTCTTGATACTGGTCGCCTAGATTGGACGCCATCGTGCTAAGCATGTTTTCGGCCGCGTCGCTGCCCACCGACGACAGCCGCTCGGCAATCTCTGCTTCGCGTGAATCCAAGGCATCACGGATCGACCTGAGGAGTTCGCCTTCTACCGACGCTGGGGCGAACGGCGCAAGCTCTTCGTGCACCTTGGTCACCCACCTGCTATAGAACCGATGCACTGCATCGATGGATTCACTGCCTTTGCGTCCACATCTGCGGAGCTGTTCCGCTTCGGTTCTCAGCAGTGCATCGGTGCGATGCTTAAGTGCCCGCTCAAGCGAGGTGGCAACGGTTGCCACCTCTGAGCCTTCCTGGCTTGTTGCGCGGCCCTCGTCGTCGATCACTGCCATGTTGAGGGGCATCATGTAGCGGTCGCCGTGCGGCGCAGGATTCATGTCCTCCGAGTTGCGAATCTCGTTGACGCTTGAGATTCCATTTTGTATCCGCTTCACCTGTGCTTCGGTGCGGGTTTGAATGTCGCCTCGTAGTCGAGCGTCCAGGTTGAACCGGAAGAAGTAATCACCCGAGTCGTACTCAGCTTTTGTCAAGAGCTTTCGCTCGCACTGTTGCTCCCACTTTCGCAGCCAACGTTCTAAGGTTGTCTCGATATACGAGCGGTTCTGCGCTTCGATATTCGCGCGGACGGAAGAGTTCTCCAGAGCTCCGAGTTTGTGAGGCGGGAGATTGAACCAAGCAGCGACCTCTTCGCGGCTGAATCGCATCGATTCCAACCACTGCGCGTCTTCGTTGGTCATCGTCAGCGGATCGTACTCAAGCCCTGGCGGCAGTATGGCAACGCGGCCACGGTTGCTGACGCCGCTGTGGACGCGTTCGAAGTCCTCGCGGAACGCCGCCCGATCGGGCCCTTCCATCTTCTTGGTGCTTTTAATTAAGCCGTCTGGCCGAGCCCCGTTCTTGAACAATGCGCTGCCGTGCTTCTGCAACGCGAGAGCCATGCCCAGCGAGTTGCGGGCGTAGTCGACGACGCTGTGTCCCCAAACGCCGACACCAAGGCCGCGGATGTGCAGGATGTCGTCGGCTAGATACGGCGTCTCTTTGCCGTTTTGCGTGATCAGGTAGACAACTTGCCCGCCGCTTCGCCTAACCCTTGCTCCGCGCGTATCCAGGGGAGTGAGCGCAATCCTACGCCCGCTGCGGTCGATGTGGGCCAATCCGTTGCCATGCACTAACGCATTCCCCTGAACGGCCTCGCGTCCATCAAAAGGCGACACCTCGGGGTGAAACTGGCGGTTAAGAGCGACGTAGGCTGGATGGTCTCGCACCGCCTCCTTGGTTCGCTCGTCCCGCCAGCGGTAAAGCTTAATCGGCAGAGCGGCTGTGTCGCCCGATATGATCTGTACGGCTTGCCACCAGCTTGCAAGCGTCATAGCAGAATCGGCGTTTACGCGCACGCCCGCGTCCGACTCAATGCCGCCAACGGAACGCACAAACCAGTCCTCTGGGTTCTCCGTTCCTGAGATCGCTGGCGCCGCCATGGCAATTTCCTGGCTCCACACGCTCATGCGAATAGCTCTCCGGGCTTGTATGCGATCGTGTCGTCTTCAGTCTCAGCGAACATGCACTCCGACAGCGCCATGATCACCGCGACGATTGGATCGATCTTCTGCCGCGACTTCTCTTTGTCGGGCATCCGATAGCCTTGGTGGTTCTTGCGGGTCGTCATGTTGTGAGCACACCACGCCAGTAGCGTGTTACCGCCGTGCAGGATCCGCCCCTCGTCGAGTGCGGCCAGCAGTTCGAGCAGCGGCTCGTTGTACTTGCCCGGCGTCTGGCCAAACCAGAACGACTGCACGCCGTAGTCGTTCTCCGCCCGCTGACCGAACTCGCGGCATTGGTTCGGGTCCATTGCCAGCGACTTGATACCGTGCAGGTCGATGCGCTCTTGCAGCCGTTCGTACACAGCCCACACGTCGGTGCTATTGCCCTCGGTAATCTCTAGCTCCCCGCTACGCACAAAGCCCGCCCAAGGCTCGCGGGACCATTCATGCGGGCTCTCACGTGGCGCCCAGCAGTCGAGTTTGATCGCGTACCGCCGCTTGGCGGTTCCATCGACGTCGATCGAGTCGAGCGGGAAGACGTGAGCCAGCGCGGTCAGGTCGTCCTTGAATCCCCAGTCGAAGCCACTGTGGCAAGGAATGCCATTCAGGTTCGGCAGGTCCTGGTTGCCCTTGGCCCACCGCTTACTGCTAATCAGGCGCTCACCGGAGGATACTTTGCGGTTGGCGTGATACCGAGTGAACGTGTCCTTGAGTTCCGGCTTATAGCGTGCCTTCTCCGCCATCCGCCTCAGCGGCTCGATCTTCACCACACCCGAGGCGAGCATCGGGTTGGCTTTCGGCCAGTTCGCCTCAACTAGAACGTCGTCTTCGGGGTCGACCTCGGCGATGAAGACGAGCATGGCGTCGTCTTCGATCTTGTTGGTGCGGTCGACTACCGCCCGCGCCGTGTCGTCGATCTCGATCCACAGCAGACTATCCTCGGTGCCAGCGGTTGTGATGATGATCAGCAGCGGCTGCGACCGCTTCGTCAGGGCGGTGATGATCTTGTCCCACAGCTCCCGATGCTGCTTACGCCAGGCGTGGACCTCGTCCGCCACCACGCAGTGCGGTCGCAGTCCGTCCGTGTTGGCCGAGTCCGAGCCGATCGGCATGCACTTGCTGCCGGTCGACGGGATGCTGAGGTTCTTCTTGAGCCGCTTGATCAGGCTCTGCAGCTCCGCATCGTTGTCAACGAACCGCTTAGCGTCGCCGAAGACAATGGCCGCCTGCTCTTCTTTAGTGGCTACCGTATAGCACTCAGCCTGCATTTCGATGGGGCAGTCAAATGCGAAAACGAGCAGCAGCAGGGCGGCAGCAAATGCCGACTTACCATTGCCGCGGGCGACCGACAAGTACGCCTCAGCGAACCGGCGACGGTTGCTCTCTATCTGTCGCCAGCCGAATAAGCACCACACGATGAATGCTTGCCAGGGTTCCAACTCGAATGCCTTGCCTTGGTAGTCGCCGATCGAATGGACCAGCATGGGAAAGAAATTGCAGGTTTGGTCTGCTATCACTTCGTTGAAATAGATACCGCGTGTGTGTCCGTTCTCCAAGTCGTCCAAGTGCCGCTGGCACGCAGCTTTGACCATTTCGCTAGCGACGATCTCGCCGCTCAGAACGCCGTCGATGTAGTTCTGGACCTTTTGCTTGTTGGTCACGGGGCGCCATTCAGTTGGGTCCTGCTGCGGCCATCTGTGATTCGATGAACGCTGCGAACCGGCCGCCAGCTCCTGCAGTTCCGCCTGGGCTGGGGCTGGTGGGCGTCGCCACTTCCATCGAAGCCCGATCGCTGGGCGTCATGCCGAAGCGAGCCATTAGGTATCGCATGCGCTCAAGCGCTTTGTTCTTTCGCCCCACGGCGGGGTGCTGGTAGGAGCCACCCTTCTCCGAAACGCAGGTGGCCCCGTCTCGCTTGATCTCGTCGCGTGCCTGCTGGAACTCGGCGACGGCTTCGCAGAGGGATGCAATCGCTAGCGCGTCGATGTCCGCGGCCAAGCCCGTCACCGTGCTCAGCATCTGGGTGACTTCCTTCCAGATGGCTTTCTCTGCCCGCGTGAGCTTCATGCACTTCGGCTGCGGAATGCCAGTGGTGATCGGCGCTTTAACAGACCGGCTACGTGTCTTGTACTTGTGCGTGCCTTCAAGCACTCGGACTGCATGTGGCTTGGGCGCTGGTCCCCGTTTGCCCATGGAACAACTCCATCTTGTTGCGTTTCTGTAAATTGCAGGCAGCGTGCGCTGCTTGCAGATTCTCCACCACGTGATCGCCGCCCTTGCTCATTGGCACTTTGTGGTCCAGCGTCGCGCAGGCGGGATGCGGCCACGATAGGCTTGGGTCAATTGGTGCCAAGCAGAGCTGGCACATCCATCGGTCGCGTTGAAAGATCGTTACCGGGTCGATTACTTCAAAGCGAACTCCGTACTTCTTTGCTCTGCGCGAGTGGCAACCGCCGCCGTCAGTCACCCGCCGCTTAGCCGCTGCTTGCTGCTGGCAGTCCTTGCAGCAGAACCGCTGGGCAGTGCGTGCGGTCTCAAACGCCTGAGCGCACCACTCACATGCTTTGGCCTGCACTTTCTTCATCCGTTCGGCTTTGGCCTTGCAAGCCCTGGAACACCATCGCGCCACACGGCCTGAGCTTTTGAACACTTTGGTCGCTGCGCCGCAGTGCTCGCAGGTCGCCGTTTGTTCGCACTCCCGTGTCGCACGCAGAGTGCGAACCCTTTCGCGACATTCTCTTGAGCAGAACACAGCGCGATGTGGATGCTGGCCGCGGCGAAGCCTGACGGTACGCCCGCAAGCCACGCATGGCATTGTCTTCAACCTGACAAGCCGACGAGCTCTGCGAATGACTTGTCGGCAGTCGTCACCGCACGTGACGCTGAACTCATGATCTACCGGGGCTTGCCGGCAGACGGCGCATAGCTTTGGACGTTTCTCCTTGCCCACCGATACCCCCTATATCCAAAACCCAAAAAAAACGACGCACGCTTAGACAAGCGGCTAAGCAACTCGCCATCCCTGGAACTCGACCCGCCCCCCTGTTTGTGTCTCACCTTTAGACGCCTTAGGTGGCAAAGTTTGCCACCTGCCTCACCGCCTCGCCTGCATTTCCTTGCCGGTCTTCCTATTGTGGCACTGGATGCAAAGCGACTGCGTGTTGCTCAGCTCAAGCTCTAGTTTCGGATGATCTCGCCGCGGCTTGATGTGGTCGACGACGTCCATCGGCACAGTGAATCCCTTCCGCTCGCATTCCTCGCAGCACGGGTTTAACGCTCGCCGCCGGTCGCGAACTCGCTTCCATGCCCTCGAGCTGTAGAACGGATCGCCTGGGCGGTTCTTGCTGACTCTCCGCTGCCTGGTTGTGCGTGTGCCTGGTGATCTCACTTGACTTTGAGCGTTCCCTCTACCGGGATGGTCTGGCTATCGCTCGTGTTCGCTGTCACCTTCACGGTGTAGGTGCCTACGGTCGCCAGCGTGGGCACGTCGAACAGCACCGCCATGCGATCACTGGCTCGCAGGCGGATCTCTGTGGCGGTCACTGAGGCCGGGCCAGTGATCGTTACGGTGGGCGTACCGGTAAGCGTGGCGATAGTGGTGTTGCTGAGGTCGAACTGCAGCGTGCCCGCGAAGCCGTCTTGCACCGTGACGATATTCGGAGCTTGGTATCCCTCGCCACGCTCGGTGATGCGCCACGTGCGTTTGCTAGACACGTTCTCGGCTGACACCTGGGCACCAATCGCTGCAACGCTCGAAGCGCCGGCAATATCATCCGCAGGCAGCTTGCCCACTACGGCCGCGGTATCGACCTGAACCGCATCCACACTGTACTGATCGGCTGCTCGAAAGCCTTGGCTGGGTAGCGTGTACGCGCCCGACGACGCGGTGTAGCCAAGCGTCCAGGCGGCTAATTCGCTGCCTTCTACAACACCGCTATCGACAACAGCAAAGTTGAACGGGCCATCAACGCCGGGCAGCACGCCAATTCGCAGTCGGTCGCCTGGGGGCGTGCCACTTATCAACGGCAAATTGCCGCCCCCTGATACGCGCGACCAATCCGCAATAGGCAGTGCGGTAAAGCTCTCAGACCCCCAATCGTAGAAGGCGCCATCGGAGACGCGGGCGAGTCGATAAAACACCGAATCGGGGTCGACATCAGGCGGCAGCAACAGCACTAGGTTGCCGGAGGCGTCGATGGTCAGTGCGTGGCCAAACGCCGCCGCCGATCGCTCTGCGGCCGCTTGGGCTGCTGTGGCCGCTGTATTGGCTGCCGCTGCGGAAGAATTCGCCGCTGCTGCTGACGCGCCTGCTGATACAGCCGCTGCCGTTGCCACGCTGTTTGGCTCGTCAAGATTGACTCGTCGCGAGATTAGATCGGGCAGGTTGGCAAGCTCTGCGTCCGCTTTGAACGCCGCCACAAACGTTTCGGCAAGCTGCTGATCGCTCGACGCTCCGGGGTCGGCGTCAAATAGAAACGAGCGAATATCAACCGTCGAATCGCTATCGTCGACCTCGATGGTGTCAATCAGGATCGAGCGGGCGCTGAGCACGCGATCGGTAGACGTCATGCGGGTAAGCGTGTGACCGGCTTGGACTTCTCCCACGACACGCTCGTCTCCCCATTCGCTCGTCGAGGTGCGATAAACGCGACTGCGAAGATACGGATCTTTCACGCCGTTGTTTTGCTTGGCGTAAATGAAGATCAGCCGGTCGCCGTCGGTCGATAACGTGAGGCCAAACGCATCGCTTCCGTCGGGGATAATGTTTTGCGTAACCAGCGTCATGCCATCGGCGGCGCCACTTCCCTTCACAACGAGCCGGATCGGCCCGTGGGCTCCGTTCACTAGATCGCCATTGGCAACCCAAGCGTGCCAGATTCGCTTATCGTCGGTTTGGACGCAGCCTTCTTCTTGCGTGTGAGAGCCGGTAACGTCGTAGTTCTTGTCCGTGCCATCACCAGCCGCTGGCTGGGCGCCAGCAATGTTCCCCTCGTGGGTGACAAACGTATTCCAGTCGCCCGTGAGCGGGCTCGGGCGAGAGCTAGTGCGGATTTTTCCGAAGTTGCCGTTCTGGTTTCCTGGCTCGCCGTTGTCCGTCAAGATCGCCGTCAGGCCGTCGTCATCAGCAAAGATTTTGGCGACTTCCGGGAATGCGATATCGGGCGAGTCGAGTCCACCCATGCCGGTGTGCGTGCTGATATCGAGCAGCAGAGCCTGCGTCGAAGCCGCGCCGTCCCATACTTGCGACGTCATATAAATTTCGGTCGGATTCTGCCAATCGTCGAAGGTCAGCGTGCAGAATCGTCGATCGCTATCAGCACTGCTCGGCACGTAACTCAAATTGTTGGCGAGACCGTTTTGAGTAAGTTCCCAGCGATCAAACACCAACGCTCGGCCACTTGTCGTCTCACTGTGGTGCTGCCAGAGATAATTCTTGCCGTCAATGCGGCCAAAGAGATTGCACCAGCAGCGGGAATTGTTGCGTACGTTGGTGGAGTTTGGCAGAGCCACCTGCGTGAGCGGTTCGCCTTCGCGGCCGTAGAACAACTG
>JBCDCL010000004.1:0-21344 GCA_039182175.1 Planctomycetota bacterium | reverse complement strand
GTTCGTCTCGCCCAACTGGAAGAGCGCTTCCAGCACGTACTTCTCCATGTAGGGGCTAGCGTGCCGTTGGTTGATGAGCACCTCTTTCAGAACTTGATGTTTGGTGCTTTCGGCGATGCCGCTGACAACGGCGAGTGCATTGCCACGATCGTCGATAGGGCCGCTGTGTGACGGGGAACGATAGCCTTTGTTGGTCCAAAAGTCTCGATTGAAAGCAGTTGCAAGTCGCTCTTGCGCTGCGGCGTCTGCCTCGGCTTGTTCTACGTCGCCAAGGAGTTCGGCCATACGCTGCCGGCCGTCCAGGGCGAGATAGTACCATGCATTGAATAGCAGGGGCATGTCCTTGTTTGTGCCCCAGTCACCCCAAGTCCAACCTCCCTGTCGCGGTTCTACAAGCCCGTCGGGTCGTTGAGTCCAGAGCGAAAGGTAGCGATTGACTGCCGGATAGACTTGGCGGATCGTATCGACGTCGCCCGTGTGGCGATAGTATTCCCAAAAGCCGAATCGGCCGACTGACGCGAGCATCTGCGTCGGCAGTTCCTGGTTCCAGCTGCCCGCGGGTATCGGAGAGAACAGCTCACCGCCCGGCTTCTGCCAATTGGCCAGCTCAAGGATTGCTTTGCGTGAAAGCCGATCTGCGCGGCGGTCGAGCCCGTAAAACGCTTGCTGGATCTCGAGGGTAACGTCGCCCCACCATTGGGCTCGCTCGCGACCTGGGCAGTCGTAGTAGGTGTCGCGCATGTTGACTAGAAGCGTACGCTGAGCTTTCCGCCACAGCGTATTGAGGCGCTCGTCCGAGCATTCGAAACTGCCCGTCAGATCGGCGTCGTAGCTGCTCTCGCGATACTTCAGAGCAATGATCTTCACGCTAGCTGGGATCGAATAGATGACTTCGTGTCCATTCATCCAGCCTAGGGACTCGTAAGACTGTTTGCCGTCGCGCGTCGTGTACTCTGCTCGAACGTTTGGTTCGCTGCCGCCGACGTAGTTGTCCGTCCGAACATCAATCAATTCACCGGCCGTGGCTTCGACTTCGAGATACGGCGTTACCTGGGCGTTGTACGGCAGGCGCGCGATGATCGGCTCACCGCTGGAAACTGTCGGCAAGTCAGCAGCGTTTTCGTAGTCTTGCAGGTCGCCGACTTTCCAAGCCGGAATGGGGCGACGAACTAAGCGGTTCCAGGGCGCCGTCGGAGGTTGACCTTGCTCGATCGCTTGAGGCCAATCTGTGTCGTCAAAGCCAGCGGACTGCCAAGCTCCGAGCGCTTTGCGTGCGTCGTAGCCGATGTTCGACTCGGGCAGTCGCCAGTTGGGTTGGGTCCCCCTGGTAGCAACGTAAGCGGGATGGCGACGCACACGCCAGCTGTCGTCAGATAGAATCTGCTGATCGCCCGACGAAGCGTCGAACACGAGCCCTGCTTTGCCAGAGTTTTTGTGCGACATTCCCTGCTTGCCAAAATGCCAGACAAGCACGGCTAGGGTATTGTTGCCGGGCTGCAGTTTGCCTGACAAATCAACTTCGTCATAATAGGTGTCGCTGGGCGTCGGCCCTCGCTTTAGTTGTCCTTCGAAAACGACAAGTTCGCCGTTAATCCACAACCAGTATTTCGAGTCGCAAGCTATCCTCGCAGAGGTAATCGCAGCCGGATCATCTATTGCGACTTGCTTGCGAAAGCACCACCAACTGTTGGCTTGAGTAGGCTCGCTCGAAGCGATCCATTCTGCTTGCCAAGCATCGTCTGTGGCATGCGCATAGCTACAGCATGTAAGCGCACTGCAAATCAGAAGTGCCGTGAAGGCAGCACGCAACGAGAGCAGAGACATACGAACGCACCTTTCGCGGAGGTAAGCGGCAATCAGTCGTCTGCCCAGATTGTCGTTCAAACGCAGCTAGTTTGCTACCGCGTCGCTTGCTTCCGTTTTGGCGACCTCCTTCACGACCCGTGGCGTGGGATCTCGTGCATCGAGATCGGCTCTCCAGTCTGCCAGCATGCTGCTGAGACGACTTGCAACCTCTGGATGTTCGGCGGCCAAGTTTTTCGTTTCGCCGATGTCGACTGACAAATCGTAGAGTTCTGGCTCGGCCTCTCCGTAAAATTCGACAAGCTTCCACTTTCCATCGCGTACCGCGCCGCCGGGAATGCCACCCTGATTGCTATAGTGCGGATAGTGCCAAAATGCTGGTGCACGCTCTTCTTGCGAACCATGAATTGATGTGACAAAGCTCTCGCTGTCGTCCGCCATGCCCTCCGGAACATCGATCTCGCACAGTTCGCATAGGGTGCGGTAGTAGTCAGTGCCAGTCACGACGCGATCGCTCGTCGCGCCTCCCGATGCAGCTGGCAGTTTGACGATCAACGGCACGCGGATACCTCCCTCGTACAGCCAGCCCTTGCCGGTCCGTAGAGGGGCATTGGTTGTGGGCCAGCCTTGGTCGTCGGGCATGACGCGGTCGCCTGTCGACAAACCACCATTGTCGGACGTAAACATCACAATGGTATTTTCAGACAGATTGTGCTTTGCGAGCGTATCAAGTACGCGTCCGATTGCCTGGTCAGTCGCTTCGACCATTGCCGCGTAGACGGGCAAGTCTTGGCGGCGACGTTCGCGCGCTCCTATTTTCTCGACGAGTTCCGTTTCTTGCTTTGGCAGCTTCGCCTCCTTGTCCTGATACTTTTTCAACAGGTCTTCCCGTGCGACGAGTGGCACGTGGACCGAGTAAAAGGACAGGTGCACAAAGAACGGCTCATGCCGGTGTGCTGTGATAAAGTCGACCGTTTCCGTGGCAAGCCGATCCGTCAGATGTTCCCCCTCTGGACCCGGCCGCAGTCGTGGGTTGCCGTAGGGCGAGAAGTACTGCTTACCACCGAACGGACCACCTTGAGACCATCCGCCGGCGTTAACGTCAAACCCTTGGTACTCGGGCCAGTGCTTTTCGTCGCCTAGATGCCACTTGCCGGCGTGAAGCGTTGCATACCCTGCATCGTGAAATGCTTCTGCGAGGGTGGTTTCCGACAACGCCATGTTGGGCTCGTACCTTGCTGGTACGAACGGTGTTTCGCGGCGCCAATGCCACGGCTGGGCGTCGCCGATATGGGCTGTCAGGCCAATCCTGGCCGGGTATTTACCTGTCATGATGCTCGCCCGTGAGGGGGAACAGACAGGACAACTCGCGTAGGCGTCTGTATAGCGCACGCCCTCTCGTGCCAGCGTGTCGATCCGCGGTGTCTCATAGAATGTGCTGCCATAACAGCCAAGGTCTGCCCAACCTAGATCGTCGACCACGATCATGACCACGTTAGGCGGACTTGTCTGAGCGGCGGGCTCTGCAAAGCAGTTGGTAGTTGTTGCAATCAGACACGCCGCGAGTGCAAGCGGCAACAAATGGATGCGAAGCAACATGATGCCCCTAGCTTGGTCTTATTCGTGAAGGTGGTCGGCGATTAGGCTGATCATAAAAAAGCGGAGCCGCCGCCCCATACAAGGCAGCGGCTCCACAATCGCAGCTCAATGCATATGCCGGTTAACATTGACGACGAACGAAGCCGAGCAAGCCCAGTGCGACCAAAGCGATCGACGCAGGTTCGGGAATCGCCGAGACAACGAGGTTGTCAATAAAGCGAGTGTCGAAGTTGTTGGCACTGACCGAAAACGCGCCAAAGTTATCGCCACCAGCCACGGTGTAGTCGTTGGATATCGTCCCATCGACCAAGACGTTGATGTCAATAAGGTCGGCATCCCCGTAGGCACCCGGGACCTGCGGTACAACCGTTAGCAGCAGGGTGTGGGGGGAGTTGGGATCGAGATAGTCAAACGTATCGATTTCGCTTGAGTCTTCATCAACCTGTGCGTTAGCGGCATTGCCACCAGCTGCCTGCTGGAAGAGTACTGAAAAGTCGGACCCATTATCGGTAAGAAATTCGCTTCCGACCGCAGTCCCAGCGTCAACGCCCAGGCCTACTTGGATAAAGCCGCCACCAATAGGCGGTGGCGGAACCGTTACGAAGCGGCTGAAATCGAGGGCCACCGTAAACCCGTTCGGCGCCGCGGCAGCGGCGTCAAAATCGTAGAAGCTGGTCGTGCCGTGCGAAATACCGAGATTACCATCGGTTACAGCGTTGCGACCACCACCAGCGCGGTCGGGGCCGGAAACCCACGCTTGCGAATTGGAGCCGCCAAGGCCGTTATCATTGGTCCCCCAATCCGAAAAGTTGGGGTCGCCGCCATTAGGATCACCATTGCCGTCGCCACTACCAGTGACGCGGCTAAACGTGTCCGAGTAGAGGACAGTTGCCGAGGCCGACGTGGCCATTGCGGCCGCCGCCACCAGGGCGAGAGAAAAACTCAAGATGCATCTCATTGGAACATACTCCCAGTTAGAAAAGAAAAGTATTTCGCTTCCAGCTGCCCACTGGTCGCTTACGAATTAAACGTCCAGTAAAGTCTTGCTAGCTCCGCCGACGCGAACCGGCTAGGCCAAGCATCGCAATCACACTCAACACAGCAGCCGTCGGCTCGGGTGTCGAGGTCAACGCACCAGAGCCCGGCGGGGGGAACGTGCCGGTGTAGTTGGTCTTCCACAGTGTGTAATCGGTTCCGCCCACGGTGCCGCCATCGCCGTTCCCCATCAGGACGCTGCCATCTTCGGTGGCGCCTAGGTTGTCTCGCCAGATGGTGTAGTCGATGAGGTTGACGAAACCATCGTCGTTGAAGTCGCCCGGCAGACCAGACGCGGTGCCGAGGGCGGTGATCACCAAGTCATCAAGCAGGCCGCCGTGTCCCCCGCTTGCATTGCTCGGACCGGAGTTCGCGGACCAGCCCACAAAGCCTGCAAATGCTCGATCTACAACGATATCTCGCGTTAGGCCAGGAGTTGAGTCGCCATTAATGTCGAGGTCAACGCCGTCAATGTTGAGCGATACAGTCAAAGTATCACCAATATCAAAACCGCTGGGTCCAAGCACCTCGACGGTAACATCGAATTCATCGGTCACGAGGCCGTTCGTGAAGATGGTGCCATCGGCTGCGGCTCCGAGGGTTTCGTCTTGGACAGACTCTTCAAATACCTGTGCACGCAGGAAACCGAAGCCATCATCGTTGAAAATGAAGGTGATATCACTCGGATTGCTCCCGCTATCCACAGGCCCGAAGGCGGCGCCTCCATCTTGGGTGCCGACAATGCCCGGGTCAGAGCCGACAAAGAATGAAAGAAACCCTCCCGTTCGCCTCCCGGTGAACTCAACCCTGTATCCGCCGCCCGCAAGGACATTGGGGTCGGTTGCGAGATTGTAATCAACTGCCACGGCGCCAAAATTGATCATCGCTTCGCCGTCGCCGTCGGCGGGCCCGGTGACGAACGCATCTGCGTAGACGCCGTTTGCATCGACCAAGTCGCCAACAGCAGAGTCAACACCACCCACCCCGCTCGCGCGGGTTGGCGTGTTGATGTAGTCTTGAACTACGGTACCGGCTACGCCGCCAATCGTCTCGTTGCCGTTAGCGCCCCAATCGCTGTCGGTGGCTCCGGCGCTCGGTAGAAAGTTGCCGGTTTCACGCTCGAAGGCGTCCGTGATCAACACGGTTTCTTGAGCGAAGCTCGATGTGCTCAGAAGGCTTAGGGCGACGATGCCCGCAGCGAGGAAGAGGGTTTTTTTCATGACACTAAACCTGAATTGCGTATCGCGAGGGTGAAAAGAATTAGCGTGCTTATCTCAAGACGGCAGGCGTGTGCTTGCCCAGTTAACGAAGCTGTTAGTATAAGAGAAAAGGGTGCCTTAAGGCGGTGCAGTGAAGAGACGATTACTGTGGCAATTGAACTGGCTCACCGTCATCTCTGACCGAAAGCCGCTGGTAAGTGATCTGATCGATTCCATCAGCGATAAAGTGGACGGAGGCGTCGCACATTGTGACGATGACGCCTCCGGGATGGCGACTACGCGATGCCATGTACATGACGGCCTCATTTTGCGTTGACGTAGCGCACGGCAATCCTTCCAGCGGCCGATCGACGCACCGGGCCCGGTCGCCGGGTTCTCCATTGTAGGGATCGTTAGCGTTCGCGGTTTGCTCGCCGTTTGGCGCCAGATAGGTAGTGATGTGATAGGAACCTGCGAGATGGTTCCAGATACGACCTCGCCGGTCTATTCGGCCAGCCTCTTCCGATGGCGCCTGGATCATCTCAAGCATCATAAATGTATGCGACGTGCCATCCGTGATTTGCCCAAGCTTTGCTCCAAAGTTGTAATGAAAAGGTGCGCGCCGCGCGCCCTCTCCGCTGTCTCTGGCTTGTGTACGATTACAAACAGAGGGCGTCGTATCGTTTGTCCCGAAGAAATTCACATCAATTGGGACTTCGCTGAATATGCGATTGTCAAGTTGGTCAAAGCCAAACAAGGAACCCCAATTGACGCCATAGTTGCCTTTAGCGTCGTTGAAATTAGCTCCGGCACCGGAGCCGTTCAACATGCGAAGGCTTTCGTCGCTTGGGCACTGATAGGTGGGTAGTGGAGAACCTATCTCGTCTTCGATCGCGTCCACCTGCTTGTCCCAGTCAGTGTTTGTGTCGAACAAAGCAAATCGAGGACCTTCCTCTAAGAAAGGCATCAAGAAGACTACATTTGGCGCCGTGCGGGGAGCGGCGTTTGGCCCCGGATCTGGTTGGCTTTCGTCACGCCAAGTGCATCCTGGCGCGAGGCGGCGATTGGTCGATTCGTAGTTCATTTGCGCCAAGCCAATCTGACGCATGTTGTTCTTGCACGAGTTACGCCGAGCTGCTTCGCGAGCTGACTGTACGGCCGGCAGCAGTAAGGCGATCAAAATGCCGATGATAGCGATCACAACCAACAACTCAACGAGCGTGAAAGCGAGCCGCAAGCCGGTCGTCGACACTTCTCGTGCCGCCGAGCGTTTGGCCGAGGAGTTCGTGGCCAGAACAGCACGCTTCGTCGCTACTACATCCATGGAGATGACCTGTTTCGATAAGCCGAGGAAAAGATACGAGAGCCGATCTGCGATAAGCTCTGGCATACCGCCATAATACACGAGTCCGCAGAATCGGCACGAAAAGAAGACTCCGCCCGTAGTCGCCATCTAACGCAGAAAATTCCGCTTTCGGGCAAAAAAGGATTGGGAAACCGCCCGATTTCGGTTTCTCGCAAGTCTCTGCCATTCCGCCCCCTTTTTGGCATAAGATTGACGCCACTCTTGGAGTAACTACTACGGCTAGCAGGAAGTGGCACGTGCTCCTTTTCGCTGCAAGCCGGCTGACTGACGGGCGAGTCCGATGGGCGAGTCAATGACGCGGGATGACCATCGCGACGGTTTTGTCATGCATCTGATTGATGCGCAGTCGCGGCTTTACGCATACATTTTGTCCATCGTTCTCGACCGAGAGCGGGCACGCGATATCGCCCAGCAGACCAATTTGGTGCTGCTGGAAAAACAAGGTGATTTTCAGCCCGGGACGAGTTTTTTCGCCTGGGCATCCAAAGTCGCCTTTTATGAGATCTTGGCGGATCGGCGAAGTCGGCAGCGGGAAAGGCATCTGTTCAGCGACGAATTGTTAGCACTGGTTGCAAACGAAGCGGAGCAAGCGGCAGGTTCCTTGGAAGAAAGAAAAGCGGCCTTGGAAGAGTGCATTCAAACCCTCGCTCCCGGTCACCGAGACGCGATTAACGCACGATACCGGCCTGGTGGCAGCGTCGCTGCGTTGGCTGCGTCGCTGAATAAGTCAGCGGGTGCTGTCTCGGCAATGCTCCACCGCATCCGGGTCGCACTGGCAGAGTGCGTCGAGAGAAAACTACAAAAAGCCACAAGCTGATGACCGTTTCTTCTACAAAAAAACTTGCCGAGTTGCGTCGCATCGTTTCGCTAGCCTGCGACGACGCGCTCGACGAACGGCAAAAGGAACAGATCGAACGGCTTCTCGACGAAGACCGTGATTTGATCCCTTACTACATCTCGATGGTGCAGGTCGACAGCCTAGTCGAGCAGTCTTGTGGTCTCTCGGTACTGGCTCCGACAGGATTAGGTGGCGAGTCGCTCTTAGATCAGCCGCACGTTGAGTCGCCAACGAGCGAGGCTGAGAATTCGGCTTCGTCTCGTTCGCCAGAGTCTGACTATGTCGACGTCGCCGCCTCGCGGCATTCCGGCGCGAGAGGTCGCCGGGGGCCAAAGTTTCCAAAAGTAAAGACTCGTGGATTTGGCATCTCAATTACGACGGCGGCCGGTTTCTTGGTCGCTGCTTCCCTGCTCATCGCATTCGGCGTGCAGGTTGTCCGCTGGTCGTTGCCAGCGGCTCACGTGGTGGCAATGCATGCCGCCGATTGGGGCGATGAAGGCAGCTTGGAAGTCGGCTCGGCGGTGCGGGGCAGTTGGAATCGCCTCGAGTCGGGCACCGTGCATTTGTCGTTTCGCCGGGGAGCAATGGTTGCGATTACGGGGCCTGCTTTGTTTCGAGCCACCTCGCCCAACAGTTGTGACCTCGTCTATGGCAGCCTTTCGGCCCATATCAATGAGGAGGCAGTTGGATTCCGCGTCGATACGGAGGAAGCTTCCGTGGTCGACATGAGCACGGGATTTCGGATGACAGTCGACACCGACAACAACGTGAGCGTGCATGTCACGAAGGGGTCGGTCGAGATGATGCGGCAGGGAGATTCAACGGGCGTTGAACTCGGCGCCGGCGAGGTAGGCGCCTATGCCGCCCGCGACGCGAGCATCTCCAAGGCCGTAGCGGAGCACGTTAGAGTTGAGGGGCAGATCGTCTATCGAGAGACTCACCCCGCGTCACTCGGATATCGCGCGTTCGTCGAAGATGACCTGATTAATCTCTTCTTGGAAAGTCATCGACTTAAACTGCCACACGATGTGATGCTTAACTTGGTCGACACCGGTTGGTACGACCAACTCGGCGACGCGGCCGGATTTGCCAAGGCAGGGCAGGAAGTCGATTGCTACCTGCTGCACAGTTCACCTCAGCGGCGCCGCCATGTGGTCCGCGGGACGGTGAAGTTTCCTCGGAGGATCGTTGGCGTCATTTGTGAGACGGACCGGCTGAACGCCACCAATAGTAGCCTGGGCTCTGCTTGGTCGCTCGCCTGTATGCATCCCGAACGCGGTATGGAATCGGCTCCCGACCTAAGCTCGGATATCATTTCGATCAGCCCCGACCGCCGGACTTTGTCGGTTGTCATGCGTACCGAGTCGATTGATCAGCTTCGCGTCCTGGTCGAAGCCAACTGATCTTCCGGTTTGCTGCCAAGACCCGGTTTGCTGCCACGAGACGACACGAAGCTTCAAGCTCGTACCGGCGAACTTCGCTTCAAGCTTTCTAAGAAACTCGCTCGAGCACTTCTTGCGCGATCGTCTCGCCGATTTTCAGCGATGCGGTGGCCGCTGGGGATGGTGCGTTGAGCACGTTGATTACCCGGCTCGTGCGAGCGTTCACGGCGCCGCCGTCGACGGCAGGCTCGATCAGGAAGTCATCAATCAGAGCGCCATCCGGCTGAACGGCCTGGGCTCTTACCCCGGCAGGCGCTGGCGAGAGATGTTCCTCGCGGATGTCTGGCACCAGGCGTTGCAAGGCTCGAACGAAGGCTGCCTTGCTAACGCTCCGCCACATCTCGCCAGCTCCCATTCGCCAGTGGCGAGCCGCGAGCCGCAAGAAGCCGCTGTACGACAGTGAGTCTGCGAGGTCCGACCAGTCGATCGCGGTCTTCTTGTAGCCTTCGCGTGCGAAAGCGAGTACGGCATTCGGGCCACATTCGACCTCTCCATCGATCATACGCGTGAAGTGGACGCCTAAAAATGGAAACTCAGGGTCGGGCACAGGGTAGATCAAATTCTTGACTAAGTGCCGCGCTTCGTCATGCAAACAGAAATACTCGCCGCGGAACGGTACGATGCGGGCGGCTGGCTGAAGACCAGACATCCGGGCAACGCGGTCGCTGTGTAAACCGGCGCAGTTGACAACCTGCGATGCCGAGTACTCACCCGCGATAGTCGCTACGGTAACGCCTTCCGAATCGGGGCGAATTTCAACGACCTTATTATTAGTGAAAACGTCATTGCCAGTCGCGCGAATGATCTCCGCCATGCGCTCAGTGACCGCCCGATAGTCCACGATTCCGGTCGACGGAACGTGCAGAGCGCGAACGCCTGCCGCGTGCGGTTCGAGTTCTCGCAAACGTTTGACGTCAATAACCTCGTTCGGAACGCCATTGGCGATGCCGCGACGGTGGATCTCTTCAAGAGCAGGAATCTCCGAGTCCTCAAGAGCGACAATTACTTTGCCACAGGTCTCGAACGGGACATCGTGTTCTTGGCAGAACGCTTCGAGTTGCTGCTTCCCTTCAAGGCAATGCCGCGCCTTAAGCGAACCAGGGCGGTAGTAAATCCCGGAGTGAATGACGCCTGAATTCCGCCCCGTCTGGTGAGCGGCGAGCGCGGCTTCTTTCTCTAGAACCGCGACTCGCAGGTTCGGACGCGCTTTGCAGAATCGGTAGGCCGTCGCCAGCCCCACGATGCCGCCACCGATGATGATAAGGTCGTACCGAGGCATGCTAGCGTCCCGCAGATCGGCCGAGCTTCGCCTCGACGCTCTCGACCTTCGATCGCAGGCGCCCTTTGGCGCCGCGGCGGTAATCAAACTTGGCGATGCAGGTAACGCGAGCATGCTCTGCAGCTAGCAATTCCATGCAGCGTTGTAGGAGCGCCATTACTTCGGGCAACTCGCCCTCGACGATGGTTCCCATCGAGTGCAATTCGTAAGAAAGCCCGCTGCGATCAATCAGGTCGACACACGCGGCAACGGCGCGGCTCACGCTTTCCCCTTCGCCTAGCGGAGTTAGGCTCATCTCTAGAAGCACCACGATGCTATCATCCCTTAGGAAGAATCGAGAGCGGAAACGACACTGAACTTCGAGTTTACTTAGGAAGGCACCCCGGGTCGATGCTAGCATATTTTGTGTGCCGCAAGCATTTATCGCAGCTGGATAGTTTGACCCCAAGGCGCCGATACAAGTTGGGCTATTGGGGTGGGTCGCGTTCTTGTACTCTCCGCATGCATCCCGATAGCCACGAGAACTGCTAGCCCGCCGCAGTCGCTCTAGGTCATTCAACCTCCGGCGTTCATCGCCCCTGGTTGCCACAACGCCTTGACTGCGTCGTTTGAACCCCCGCCTGAGTCCCGCCATGGCCGCCGATCTACAAACGCGTCGCAGCGCCTATGCCGCGCGATTGATGCTCGCGTTGGCAATCGGCGTAGCTGGTAGCAACACGGCGTTGGCGTTGGACGAAGATCCATTTCTGCGTTCCAGCGTCTACGGTCCGGTGGATTCCGAACCAGAGGTGTCGACGGCGTATTACGCAGGGCCCTATGGGACGGCGACCGCCACGGATATCGGGACATTCGTGCCGAACGCCAATGATGTTTCCCTCACCGGCTATGGCGACGTGGTCGTCGATGGCTACGGAGGACCTCGTGGTGGCTACACCTGGCAGCTACTTCCCGATGGTCTGATCTTCCGTTCATTCCAAGCGGGCCCGCGAGAGCCTCGGATTTCGACCAAGCTCTTTCACAACTCGGCGACGCTCGAAAACAGTCAAACGCTTTGGGATGGCGTTGTCGGCGGACGGCGGGCGCTGTTTCGCTATGGCACCGAAGATCCTTTGCAACCTGAGGGTTGGGAAGTCGATATCGAGGGCGCGGCGCTGGTGCGACTCAACCTGATCGAAGACCGTGATCTCGATGCGTCGGACTTTCGTTTTGGCGTACCCGTCACCTTTGGCACGGCCCGGCTGCAATACAAGACAGGTTATTACCACCTTAGTTCTCACCTAGGTGATGAGCTGATTGAGCGGACCGGTGTCAACAACCGGATCAACTATGTTCGCGACGCAATCCTATTCGGGGTCTCCTACTTCCCGACGCCTGAATGGCGAGTCTATGGCGAGACCGCTTATGCGTTCTTCGTAGCGGGCGGCGCCGAGCCTTGGGAATTCCAGTTCGGTCTAGAATACAACAAGCCAGGGCCCACCAGTTACTGCGGCACGCCGTTCTTCGCCACCAACGCCCATCTCCGCGAGGAGATCGATTTCGGCGGCGACTGGACCACTCAGCTCGGTTGGCTATGGCGTGGAGAATCCGGCAGCACCCTGCGACTAGGCCTGCACTACGTCAACGGCAAGTCGACCCAATACCAATTCTTTGCCGACAACGAAGAGCAAATCGGCTTCGGCGTTTGGTACGACTTCTAGATGCGTCCCACTGCCGTGATCGGGGCTGGGGTCCAGCTTCGCCAAGCGGTAGACTGCAGCCATCAGAGCTGACCGACTCTTAGTACGGCTTTCTGAAACCCGCGAGCGGTAATTCTCAGCACGCGCGTACTTAGCAACTGTCGGCCTCAGCAAAGGCTCGAAAGCCATGCGAATTCTTTGTCTCGAAACGACCTGCGATGAAACAGCCGCCGCTGTGGTGACGGATACGCTGGAGGTAGTAAGCGCCGTCGTAGCAACCCAAGAGGCCTTGCACCAACGCTTTGGCGGCGTGGTGCCAGAGATTGCGTCGCGGGCGCATGTCGAGCGAATCCTGCCCGTCATCGACCAAACCATGGAGAAGGCGGGCGTCGGTTTCGAAGAACTCGACGCTGTTGCCGTTGCAAATACGCCAGGTCTTTCTGGATCGCTCTTGGTCGGTTTAGCAGCTGCTAAGTCACTGGCCCTCGCATGCCAGCTGCCCCTGGTGGCGGTCAATCACCTCCAAGCCCATGTCTACGCATGCCGGATCGTAGACGGGCCAGGTGTCTTTCCGTGTGTCGGGCTGATCGTCAGCGGCGGACATTCCAACATTTACCGCTGCGACGGACCGACCGACTTCACTCCACTGGGAGCGACGATTGACGACGCAGCAGGGGAAGCCTTTGACAAAGTGGCAAGTCTGCTCGGGCTGCCCTACCCGGGAGGACCTTCGGTACAGAAGGCAGCAGAGAAAGGCGACCCGGAGCGTTTCAATTTTCCGCGTCCGCTACTGAGTGATACAAGTCGCTTAGCGTTTAGCTTTAGCGGCCTAAAGACAGCGGTCCGTTACGAAGTAACCGGCCCCGGCAAGCCGGCTGAAGCCGCACAAAGGCGGTTGAGCGAGCAAGACGTCGCCGACCTTGCGGCTGGCTTTCAGGAAGCGGTTATCGATTGCTTGGTGGGCAAAGCGGAACTTGCTGTGGAGCAGACTGGCTATCAGACGCTTTGCGTAGGCGGCGGCGTGGGCGCGAACGCCCGGCTGCGTGAGAAGCTGGCAGAATCCGCGGAGCGGCACGGCTATCAATTGCACATTGCTCCGCTCCGACTCTGCACAGACAACGCCGTCATGGGCGCCATCGCAATCGAGCACTTAAAGGCCGGTAAGACGGCGTCGCTGGACCTCGACATCTACCCCGGCCTCGTACGCTAGCCCACGAAAAAAGCGGCGCCCTGTTTCGCAGGGCGCCGCCTTAAACACATTTTCGCTGATACTAAAGCGAGCGACTCAGTAGCCGCGACGGCAGTTGGGGCAATCAGCAGGCGGAGCGTAGTAGCTCGACGAGCCATTCACCGGCGTGCTGTAGACGGGCGTCGACTCTAGGTAGGCGCCCGACTCAACGGTCACCGGCTTGGCGACGGTTACCCGGACAGCTCGCTCGCCAGTCTTGAACTTAGAGAGCGTCGTCTTCCAAGCATCGGCCGAAATATCGCCAGCTTGCGAGTGAAGAATCACGCTGCCGGTCTTATCGATGATGGCAACGTAGGGAAAAGACTTGGCGCCAAATACGTCGGCGACCTTCTTGCCATACTCGGTCTCGACATTCACTCGGCACAGATCGTAGGCGGCGAGCAGTTCATGATCTTCACCAAGGACTTCGCTGCCGAGCTGCTGCTCTTCGGCGCCCGGATTGTCCAAGACGATCAGCAACGGGCGATCATCCGATCGGGTCTGGGCGAGTGCCTTGCCGTAGTCAGCTTCCCATTGCGGGGCCTGGGGGGCAGAAGCCGTGAGGGCAAGGGCTACAAACGCGGTAGTCATGCTAGCAAGCATCTTGCTACTCCTTCTTGGCGCCAACTGGCTCTCGAACCCGACCTTGGCATCCACGGGGCGGATGTCGCCGGCCGACGAGGTCGTGCTGGGAGGTGGCTGACGCAGGATGGGGGAACGCCCATCGATCCATTCGTACGATCGACACTCATTCGATCGCGGACCTGACGACTCGTTCCAATACAGGGGAAAGGTTGGCGGCTCGGCGAATTCGACCCCGGACAACTCGCGGGAGCGTGGGAGGCGAACTCGATCAACCGAGGCCGTCTGACCGGCGGGACCACCAGTCCAGTGGTCTCAAGGTTGCAAAATCAAAGGGGTAAGACTGATAGCGACAGGCACCCTACCCCATGCAAAAGACGACACAAGGGGTGGAATGCGGCGGTTTTCCGGGGCAGGTAAGCTGCGCTACATTTGGCCACGCTGGCAGGCAGAAGTCCGATGTGGTCGCCAAGCTGTAAACCACTTCCGTTATTGGATTTGCAGCGATACCGCGTTATTCGCCGTTTTAAGCCTGCCTACCTGTAAATGACGCTGCGGAGTGCCACACGGCGGAAAATAAACCACGCAACTTGGCAGTCTGCGGACACTGGGAAAGACAGTTACTCAGCCGATTTGGTTGCCGTTCCCCCCTTGACGGAACGGATTGTGACCGTCGGCTGCTCATTGCCCGTGACTAGCCAGCGGATGTACTTCGGCGTCTGTGAGGCAAGACGTTCGAGGCGAATGGCTGCCGGATCACGGGTCACTTCTTCCGGCCGATCGAACACCACGGAATCGGACATCAGAGCCGCCACGACAGTAGGACCCGTGAGTTCGACGCGGTCGGGCGCCGTGATACCGTTCTGGACATCATGCCTAGCGCGGGTAGGCGTGAGCCGGCGATTGATCAACGTCGCCGTCACTTGTCGTAGGCCACCGGCGAGCGGTTCGACTTCGATGCGGTCAATCTCGACCAACGGTCCTTGGTCGGCGTGAAAGAGGGTGAAAGCCATATTGCGATGGCATTCTTCTTCCAGCATGAACGACGGCGGTTGCCGACCCCAGTTCTTCTTTTGCCCGCCGACCTCGATCCGCCCATACTCCGGGTGATCAACTTCGTGCCAGTCAACGAATCCTTCACCAAACAGCAGCAGGCGATCGAATCGATAGCGATCGAGGGCAGATCCGAACCAACTGCCGGCATCGCCCTTCTTGCGGAACAAGTTGAACGGAGTGTTCAACTCGTTGGTGAAGGCAAAGATACCTCGCATCGCAAATAGCCAGTCGTGTTCGCCACCCCAAACCTCATACAAACCTTTGGCTGTGTTGAGGTACCGATAGCCAGGCAGCATTTCCTCGCCTCGCTTTGCCAAGCGGTCAAAGACGGCGATATCGCCCCGAGGCCAGCTGTCCGAATTGGAACCAGGACCGCGAAGGATCATACCGCCCGTGTTGTGGTAGCTTTGGCCGCCGGCGATATTCGGATGGTCGGTGATGAACTCGGCAACCAGTCGGTTGGCTTTGATCGAGAACGGATACCGATAGGCGCCCCGCTGCATGTAGCCTGGCTGCCACTGCCATGCCCAGTCCCGATTGGGGTCGTAATAGCCATCGCCATCTTCATTGACGCGACCATCGCCGTCGTTATCGAAACCTTCGGAACCCAGCAGCGTGTACCGCTCGCCAGTAAACGACGCAAGTTCGCCCGGCTCGATCCGCACCATGTAGTTCGGGTACTCCGGGTGCACTTTGTATTTGCCGTTCGGATCGCGGATTCGCATCTGCGTGATCGAGCCGTCCCCATCGAGATCTTCCGAGGGGTCTTCGTCAACAAGCCCATCGCGATCGTCATCCACGGGCATCTGGCCGCCGCGTGGCGAGTTCGTCGAGTTTGGCCGATACATGTGAGCATCCCGCGAATCGGGGCTCATCATGGGCATCAGATAGATGACCCGTTCGTTGAGTAGCCGCTGCGTGAATTCGCTCCGCTCGGCAGTCTCTGCTAAGTACCAGGCCGTATAGAGCACCACGTCGACCGCCTGCAATTCGTTCGCGTGGATACCTCCGTCGATCCAGAATCCTGGTTTGGAATCTTCGTTCTCTGATGTGTCCGCTTGGTTGGTGATCGTCATCACCCACAGCTCACGACCCCCGTAGCTCTGGCCTAGGCTTTCAAGCCGGCACCACTTGGGATGGGCAGCGGCAATCTGCTTCAGCAAACCCGTTGCTTCGGCATAGTCTCGATAGAAGTTCCAACGTGCCGCCACCAACGGATCAGCAGGAGCTCCAAGTGGCTGATAGACGCTGTTAGGAGCCGCGACGATCGACGACGTGCAGGTCATCACGCCGACGAGAGCAACGGAGAGAGAAATCAATCGGATGCTTCGGTGTATAGTCATGGGTTTGGTTCTCCCGCGGAGCTGCTCGTGACGGACGATTCCACGAAGCCAATCGAAGGTTCGCCAGCTCGTAACTTGAGGTCGGCAAGGCTGCTATCCGCTGGTAGTCGCACGAGCCACGTTTTCTCGACCACCTCGCCCGGCGCCAAGACGCTGAGGTCTTGCCGGCGAGGTCCGACCAGCACTTCCATTTTGCCAGGCCCAGAAAGTTGGACCATCGCCCGCTGCAGTTTGCCCGCGATCTCGCCCATCTTGCTTGCCGTTGGGAGACTGCCACGGTTCACGACGCGGGCCGTGATTCGCACGACGTTCTCTCCCAACTCTTCGGTCACGGTGTCGAGGATACTCAGCTTGGCACGCTCATCAGCGATGCCCGTTAGCAACTCAAGCAGCGGAGCAGCGTCTAATTCGCCAACGGGTGGATGGCGACGCACAAAGGGCATGAAGCCACCGACTTCAACAACCTTGCCGGGAAAGTCAGGATGGTCGATGCGTGTCCAGTCGGCGAATGCATCGATGTCTTTAGCTTCAAACCAACGGAGCGTTCGCAGTTCGTCGGAGCCTCGCTTTTCAGTCGACGCCTTGCCGCCAGAGTTCTTCATGTCGCCGCCTGCTTCTTCATCGGCGGCAGGCTGATTTGACGAGCCGCTTGCTGGTTGGCCGCCTTCGTCTTCCGCAGCATCGGTTGGCTCCTGCGCTTCGGCCGACTCGTCTTGCTCGCTATCGCTTTGCTCCGATGATGACGGCGGAGCGTCTATCTTCTCAGGCCACCATCCGCGGGCAGCCAGCGACCAACGCCCGTAGTGGTAGTAGGCCCAGGGTGCGAATGCCCCCTCACTCTCGGCCTTGGGTACCGAAGGTGCGTCTTTGTGGTCGATCAACTCGCGATACTCCTCGGCGAATCGCTGGTAGTATTTCGCGTCTTCGCCCTGCGGACTACGCTTGATTCGCCCGCCACCAGCGCCCCCTTTCCAGGGATGATTCAGGTTGTCGGCGTCGGCGATGGAGAAGACGAGAAAGATATTCGGGTGATTGAAGGCAAAGTCGGCGACGACGCGTGATTCAACTTCCGACATCTGATGAGGGCCGGCGCCAGGTTCGAAGTAGGGGTAGCGGAACGTGAAGTTGCGATTGAAGTCGACGCCACCCGGCCCATCTTCGTTCCAAAGCTTGTCGCGATCGTTGTCGACGCCTTCGATCAACAAACGATACTTCCCATGCTCGCCTTTCGTGGGATCCGCCTTGATCAGCACACGCGGGTCATCGGGGTGCAAAAGATACTCGCCAGCGGGGTCGGCGATCCGCATCGCGGTGATCATGCCATCGCCGTTCAGGTCTTCGGGCGGATCTTCATCAATTTGACCATCACGATCGTCGTCCGTCGGACGCTCGTTGACCGCCGTGCTTACCAGCGGCTCCTGAAACGCACGTTCAGAAGCGTCGGGCGAAGGACGCGGAATGAAGTAGAAGGTGACGTCCTTCAGAGCACTCGAAGCGTTGCCCGTATCTAACCGGCTGCCTGCCAGGTCTGCGATCATCTCGAGCGCGAGCCAGCATCCGACGAGGCTTTCCGCATCGACGCTTCCCAGTACAAGAATTGCTGGTTTCTTTGCTTCGGCGCCGGCTTCGTGGTTGTCGGAGACGGTGACGAGCAAGATGTCTCGCCCGCCGCGAGTTGTGCCGAGGCTTTCCATTTCGACATGCGGAGAAGCTGCTAAGTCCGCTACGCGAGAACGGAAGGCGGCGTAGTCCCGGTAATCGTCCGGGGGCTGCGCATCCAGGCCGCCGTGCGGAAGGCAGCAAATAATCAGAGCGGACGCGAAAGCGCGATAGCTACACGGGGTCAAACAAGAAAGCACGTGGCAGTTCATTCAGGTGGTCGGCATTGCGATAGAAAAACGCAAGCCACCATCTTACTACCCGCCGGCCAGTGGCGCCGAGAAATCCCATTGGCGCGTAGAAATCATGGTCGCCCGGTCATCGACCAGCTGTGTGGCATTCACCACCCATCAATCGCTTGCGGGAACTTCGCAAGCTCCGGCGTGACACCGACCGGTCAGACGAAGGCGGTGCTTCGCAAACTGGCGATACCCGAAATCGAGAACTTGCCGCACGCCCGGCAACCGGCTGGGAGCCACCAACCAGCCCCAGCCGACAGCCGTGTAAAGTCGGCGAAAAACCTCGACGCCGATGATCCAAGATCCGTCTGGGAGACGCCCGTGAATCTCCGCCATCAGCGTTTCTTGATCGATGCCGTATCGAGAAGCGTCGAAGCTTTCCGCTGCGATATCTGTGAACAAGATACGCTCCTGCCGATCAAGTCGGCGAAGCATGTTGATTTCGCGCAAGCAGAGGGGGCAGTCGCCGTCGTAAAAGACTTCGACATCGTATCCAAGCGGCGGATCGGCAGCGGGCACATTTTCCGCGGCAACGGTCGACGGATTACTTCGTAGCTGGTTCATCGAGTGCCTTCAAGCGAGCGAGCACTTTCTCGGCTTCTGCCATCTTGAGATCGCTCTGTTTGCGGTTGGTGTGCGAGAGCTTGTGAGACTGTTCCAGGAGGGTGGCGTACTTCTTCTCGAGCTTCTCTTTCGAATTTCCGGACCCGAACATCGGTGATTCCCTCGGCAGAATTGTGTTACCCGCAAAAGTTTAGGCGACCACCGCAAGTTGGGTACTAGCTGATAGCACGGATTTCGAGTCCTCGACCGGCCAATCACAGGCATAACCCTCTATTGCCGGGATTCTTTAGGCCTGTTAGATCATCGCGTCAGGTAAGGCAGATTGCCCTTATTTTCCATGCGAGCCGATCCCCAGCACGATCCCTCTTGTTTTCGGCGTGACCAGCATGAACGCTACTTGCCTCATCAATAGCCACAACTACCGGGCGTTCGTGGGCGAGGCAATTCAGAGTGCTCTGGATCAAACCAAGCCGTTTGACGAGGTCATTGTGGTGGATGACGGGTCCACCGATGGCTCCCAACAATACCTCCGCGACACCTACGGCAACGATTCGCGGGTGAAAATCCTCTGCAAGTCGCAGAATGGCCAGCTTTCCTGCTTCAACCGCGGGATTGCCTACGTCAGTACCGACTTGGTCTTCTTCCTCGATGCCGACGATCGCTACCGGCCCGACTATCTGGAGAAGGCCGAGCGGCTTTATGCGAATCGGTCGGAAGTCGATTTCCTGAGCGTCGCGCCGCATCACTTCGGAAGCAGTTCCACGTCCGGCAAGCGACGGATGCGTCCCACGCGTGACTGGGGAATCTCGGTTCTTGGGGCGTTGTTTGGCAACCACTGGATTGGGGAGTGCACCTCGTGCCTTTCCATGCGTACGGCGACGGCGCGTGCCGTCTTGCCCTATCCACGCGAAGAAGACTGGATCACCCGAGCAGACGACGTGTTGGTGTTTGGCAGTTCGATCGTCGGCGCCTTCAAGCACCACCTCGAAGAGCCTTTGGTCGAGTACCGCATTCACGGGCAGAATGCATTCGCCGGGCATCGTTTTGATGCGACGGCGAAAATGAGACGCTCGCTTGCCATCAATCGTCTTGCGAACTGGTACGCTCAGGAAAGCGGGTTCGAACTCGATCTGCTGCCCCGCTGGCTTCATCGAGAGTTTCGCACGCGGCAGCTCCCTACCTTCCGCGAGTGGCTTGACTACCTGCAACTGTCCCTGCGGGCACGATTGCCGCTTTCCATTCGCTGCCAACATCTTGCTAGCATGATGAGCCACTACTTCACGGCTGGTTTGCTCGGCGACAACGCAGCGAAACGGGACGTGAGCCCTCAACCTGCGTCGCTCGGCCAGCAGCTAGCGGCCACGGACGCGGACGCGGCATGACGAGGCATTCCTGAAACACCTCGGCAGTGTAGTCAATGCGCTAAGCTTGTCTGCCTGAACTTGACGTCATGCCACGCTTTTGAAAGAGTCTGCCCGCCACTGTGGACAGGCGTGCCCTTCCGAGCCCTGATTTCCTCCCATGAAGTACTTCTTGCAAGCGGTCAAAGAGGCGGGGCGCCACTGGCCACCGCTAGTCGCGGCCTTTTGCTGCTCGCTCTGCGTAGCTGCCCTGTGGAGCGCCAACATTGCAGCGCTCTTTCCGATCATCGAGACCACACTGAGCGGCAAGTCTCCGCAACAGTGGAACCTGGAGCAGTTAGTGAACGCCGAGCAGTCGCTTGCCGAGCATCGCGCCGAGCTTGCGAAGCTCGAAGCCAAGATTGCTAATGCTCCCGACGACGAGCGTCAGCAGCTGACCTTAGAGTCGGGCGCGATTCAAGCGAAAATCGACGTCGCACAAGCGGCCATGGCTTCTGCTGTCTGGACTCGCGACTGCGTTACGAAATGGCTGCCTAATCAGCCCTTCCAGACGGTCTTGGCAGTCGTTTGTCTCGTGCTGATCGGCACCACGCTCCGCGTGTCGTTCATGCTTTGTAATGCTGTTCTGGTTGCATGGGTTTCACAGAGCGTCGCCCGCGATATTCGCGGTCGCGTTTTTAGCAAAGCGCTCGATTTAGACGCGCGAAACTTCGATGCCTACGGCATTAGCGGCATCCAAGCACAGATTACGCATACCACCGAACTACTTACCAACGGCATTACGAGTTTTTTCAGTGGCGCCGTTACCGAGCCGCTGCGGATTATTTCTTGTTTATTTGTGGCGATGTGTATTTCTTGGCGTCTGACGCTAGCATCGTTGATCTTCGCACCGATCGCGGCATTTCTCGTGATGGGATTGAACCGTCGCGTACGAGCCCTGGCGACACGCATCCTCGACCGCTCGCTTACCTTCCATCACATCGCACTCGATGTCCTCGGCGCCCACCAAGTGGTGCAGTCGAACCTGATGGAAGACTTCGAGCGAGCGCGATTCAACGAAGCGACTGGCGAAATG
>JBCDCL010000003.1:0-22008 GCA_039182175.1 Planctomycetota bacterium | reverse complement strand
GGATTCGACGGAGGAACTTTGGTCGCCGGCGGCTCTACTACGACGCACACCTTCACCGATCTCGATCCAACTAAGCAGTACTACTTCCGGGTGGTGGCCGTTAACGAGGGTGGTGAGTCGCCAGCATCGCAAGTCGTGGCCGCGACGGCGACCGACACCGCCCGTTCGTTACTGATTGTGAACGGTTTCGATCGCCTAACGCGTGCGTTGAATCCGAAGGAACCCTTGGGCTTTGGGTCCAACACAATAGACCGTGTGCGACCACGCCAAAGCAACGCTGGCGATTACGTCGTGCCCGTCGCCGATTCGATTGGCCGCGTCAACCCGCAGATTACGGTTGCTTCGGCGAGCAACGAAGCGGTGATCGCTGGCGATGTGGTGCTGGGTGACTATGACGTGGTTATCTGGATGTCAGGCGAGGAGTCGACCGAGGACGAAACCTTCAGCCCGGCGGAGCAGACGCTCGTAACCAGTTACGTTTTGGCTGGCGGCGATTTGTTCGCATCGGGCGCCGAGATCGCCTGGGACCTCGACGCCCAGAACAACGGGCAAACATTCTTCAACAACATTTTCGACGCCGAATACCAAGCAGACGACGCCAATACCTACCTGGCCAGCGGCGTCCCCGGTGAGATGTTTGCGGGGATTAGTCTCGAATTTGATGATGGCGACAAGTTCTACAACGTTGAATTCGCCGACGTGCTGACCCCAGGCGACAACGCCACGAGCGTGATGCAATACGCCACCGGGGGAGCTGCGGGCATATTCACGCCGGGGTTGTTGGGCCGGGGCGATGTGCTGCTCTTTGGTTTCCCAATTGAAAGCATCCTCGACACGGCAGACTTGGATACCGTGCTGTCGGCTACGCTCGACGAATTCGCACCGTCGACCGAGCCGGAGTACACCTATGACGAAGCCGTTGACGACTTCGACCCGGGGCCCGCGTTCGAGAAGACGAGCGGCTGGACCTTGAGCGTCGGTGGCGGCTCGTTCGACGGGACTTATCTTTTCGGCTCGGCGGGCGGTTCTTCGACAGCGACCTGGCAGTTTGAAGTCGAAGGCTACGGACAAGCTCAAGTGCTGGCTTGGTGGGTGGACGGCGGCAATCGTGCCGACTCCGTAACCTACTCCGTCGAAACAGCTTTTGGCACGACTGATCTCACGGCAGACCAGACGACTAGCGGTGGGCAGTGGGTAAGTCTGGGATTCGTTCCCGTCGCCGCCGGCATCACCGAAGTGACGCTCGACGCAGCCAACGCAACGGGGGGATCGCTCGTCGTGGCCGACGCGGTGCGGCTGGTGATTTCCAACGGCCAGCCAGCGTCAGCCGACTTCAACGACGACCTGATCGTCGACGTCGCCGACTTTACGCTGTGGCGTGACCAGCTGGGCGCCGCCGTCACTCCGGGCACAGGCGCGGACGCCACTGGCGATGGTCTCGTCTCTGTGGCCGACTACCAGGTGTGGAAAGACCAGTTCGGTACGGTCATTACCCCGCCAGCGATGCCCCTCGCGAGTGTTGCACCTGCCCCACCGGCAATTAAGATCGAAGAGCAGGAATCGCGTTTTGCAGGGCCAGTTGATCAGTCGCTGCAGGGGCAGCCGGCAGCGCTGCGGAGTGCTTCTGTCGCATCGTTTACCGGCCCCGTGAGTACACGCGGCCAAGCTCCATTCAACGCCTATTTCGCTAGCGAAGAACCATTCGCTGTCCGTTCGCAAGCGATCGAATCAGCGAACTTGCAGCTATATTTCGACAGTTCTTTTTCGCCTGACGCGTTTCGCGAGACGACAGAAACATCTCTCGAAGTCGAGCTGCAAGCAGCAGCAGAAGACCCCTCGCGAGCGGAGCCGCCCACCACTCTTGAGAGGGATTTTGATCTCGCGTTCGAAGCATTCAAATGACGGTTAGTCGCTGTCTGAATTGGCTTTGCGCGATCGCGATACTATTTCTCGCAGAAAAGGCGGGCTTTTGTCTTGGCCATTTATTAACGTAACTCTCAGGCAATCTTCAGCAACCTAAGAATCAGCGTCAGGCAAGCCACCACGAGTAAGTCGGGTTATTCGAGACCCGTCCTCATGCCTGCCCGACACGCAACCTTTGATCGAGGAGCATAATGCAAGTCACGCGTGCCTTTGCTATCACCCTAGCACTCTCCTCTCTGGCGTTATTAAGCACACGCCAAGCCACCGCCGTCCCGTACGCCTCCCAGGTTCGTGATACAGGCTCGAACATTTTTGAGTTTGTTCTCAACCAATCGGCAGACGAAATCACGGTTCTGCGGGATGGCGCCAATCCAGTTACGATCAGCTCGCCTGCCGCTGGCCGCCATACTTTCGATATGACCGGCTTCAGCGCGTTTGAGATCCAAGTCGACAACGTCGCTCCGACAGGTTGGACGAAAATCGACAACGGACCAAACGACTTCGACGACTTTGAGCAACCAGGCGGCCTAGCGGTAAATACAGATCCGTCGAGTCCCTTCTTTGGCACTGTCTATGTCGCCAATGCACGAGATTCTGCGACCGCATCCGGTAGAACGATGGCGGCCGGTATTTATGCACTGTCGGCCGACTTGATCGGCGTCGATCTGGCGAATAATTTCGGCGTTGTTGCCGATCCGAACGACACATCGTTCTTCAAGACTCCAGGCTTCGGTTTTGACCTTGCGAGTACGAATTCGCCTTACCGCCTGTCGATTGACGACGGCGGAAACATCGTCGTTGCGGACTTCTCGGATGCCAGCGGCGGAATTAAGTTCGCTGCTCCCGACCTGCAGACGGGTGGCTTGGTGCTAGCTGGCGAGGGGCAGCCGCCTACGACCTTCAATCACGGATCAATCAACTCTTCCGTATACGTCGAAGGCACCGTTGGCGTTGACGCCGTCGTTTATGGCATTGACGAGGATATCGAATCGTCCGCTCTCGGTGGGGTGAATAACCTGTGGAAGTGGGATACGGGAGGAGCGACGGACTTTGCCGGGCCTCCTAGCCTGGTTATTGGCGAGCAAGCGCTTCCAACAACTTGGCTTGGCATTGGTCGGCAAGACGCGACATTCTCGCCGATCCACAATAAATGGTACCTCACGAACAATCGTTTCAACGGCACAGGTGAAGCGGGTCTTTTGGTTGTCACCGCCGATACCCTTGCCGCACCAAACAACGGAACGGCCCCAACGATCGAATTCAACTCTTTTGAGTTCACTGATACAAATGGGTTGGACGGCTACGACGATTCTGTGCTGACTGGGGTGCAAGATATACTCCGCAATGTGGGACGCGTTGAAGTAACTGAAGATGGCGAATCGTTGATTCTCTACCGCCATCTCGTCAGCCTCGGCAATGAGAGCCCGCCCGTTGACACCAACAACCCCGGCGACGTTCTTATTATTCCGCTAGACGCGAATGGGATTCCCGAGATTGTCATTGAAGATGGCCTAATCACCAATTGGGAATCGTTCTCGACAGCCGGCGTCAACAGCAATACGCTGCGGATCGACATCGACATCGACGCCGCTGGCAATATCTACACGTCTGGCAACAGCGCTGAACTCATCGAAGCTTTCAGCCCAGGTGGCTTCACGCGGGCGATCACGACCTCCGCGGGCGCCTTTTCTGTGGAAGAGTTGATCGTCGACATTCTGGCTGGCGACTTCAACGACGACGACGTTGTCGACATCCTCGACTACACGTTTTGGCGAGACAATCTGGGTAGTACGGACGAGTCGCTGATCAACAACGCCGGCCTTCTGGACGGCATTATTGATGCCAATGACTATCTGATCTGGAAGGCTGCCTTTGGCAACACGTCACCAGGCCCCCTCACCTCGGGCCTCGTGCCCGAACCTGGATCGGCCATGCTGCTCTCGGGAATGCTGGCCGCAATTGTAGGATTGCAACGGAGGCGACGCTAAGAAGTCAGGGGCTGTACTGAAGAAGAAAGTCGTTTTCTGTTTGAGTTACTGCAACAGGGTTAGAACCAATGAGAAAAATTCATTTAGCGACATTCATCGCCATTTCTGGGATGATTGCCAACGTGTCGTCCGGGGCGTTGATTTCTGACGACTTCGAAGTCGACAGTTCGGCAAGCTACGCAGTGCTAGACGACGGCAATGCTCCATCTGGCGATGGAACGCCCGACGGCGCGATCGCGTTCGCGTTCGATTACATCACTGCCGGGATACCGTTGGCGCCGAACTCTACCGCTGGCGATATTGGCGGTTTGCGTATGGCTGCGAACGAAACGGGCGACGACGCTGGCGCCGCCGACCACATCTCGGCGTTTCACCTGACGAGCGTCAACTCGGGTGCCTACACCGTCTCGGTAGATATTTACATGGCTATCGAGAACGCTGGTGGAACGACCGAGTTTTCATCGGTTGGCGTCGGCAGCGATGGATCCGACTTCAATTCGATCTTTACGCCAATCGCCGGAGTAGGCCAATTCTTGTCGATGACCGGCGACGGTGGTAGTTCATCTGACTTTCGGCACTACATCCAGGGGACACCCGTAAACTCGGGAGATCCCAGCTACCTAAATTCGACTAGTACGACACAGTCTTCTGGCGACACTTACCAAGCGATTTATCCGGGAGGCGACTTCCCGGGATCGCCAGGTAACCGCTGGACAACAATGACAATTTCGGTCAATCCAAGCCGAGTCCTCTACTCGCTTGATGGGACACCGGTAGTGTCTGCGGCGTCTGTTAAGACGGATGGCCTTGTTGGTCTGTCCTACAGCGATGTCTTTTCCTCGGTCGGTCCGCATTTTGTCGTCTTTGACAACTTAGTCGTCGAAATTCCTGAGCCGGCGTCGGTAAGTCTGATGGTAGTCGCCGTCGCCGGATTGTTGTCTCGTCGCCGCAGCTAAATTACTGAGGCCGACTCTGCTGTTGATCTCGCGGGCGCCGAAGGAATTCGGCGCCCGCTTTTTCGTAGCAGCCTGCGAATTTCCGCTGCGCAAACGCGTGCTAAAGCTACGCAGAATTGCGTAGGGGCATTTCGGGCGACTTCGTATCCTAGATGCATAGCTGCGTCGCACCCGCGCGACGTTCGCTTCAGGCGATAGTAACGCAAGCGAGGTCTCAACGAATGGCGATTCGACTAGGTATTGGTTTGTCGCAAGTGCGGGCGAGGGCTCGAACTCAGGCTGAATTGTCTCGCGATCGTCGGCATGCATTTACGCTTGTCGAGTTGCTGGTCGTGATTGCCATTATCGGCATTTTGGTCGCATTGCTCCTGCCCGCTGTGCAGTCGGCACGCGAAGCAGCACGCCGCGTTAGCTGCCAAAATAACCTGAAGAACTTGGCCCTGGCGGTGCTGAACTATGAGTCGGCTTACTCCAGGCTGCCACAAGGCATGACTTATTCGGCAGCTCTCTCGGGCAGCGTTGGCAATCTCGCCGACTTCACCGGCAGTTGGGTCACCGACGTGCTGCCGCAGATGGAAGAGCAAGCTCTGTACGACACGTTCGATTTCACAGTGCCGATTCGTGACGTGCTCAATGAGCCTGCACGTAGCGTAGAGATCCCAACTTTTTTGTGCCCATCAGACGCAAATAATCGGGTCGCTTATCAAGGACCCGTGACTGGCGAAGGACTAGGTCTGAATTGGGCGCGGGGCAACTACGCGGCAAACGCCGGCGCCAACTCTCTAGCGAACCTAAATCTTGGTCCATCTGTTACTGGCGTTCAGCCGCCGGGCATGAATGACAGCAGCAGTCCGGCTTGGAAGGGTAATCTTGTAAGTAGTCGCTGGCCTGGCTCGACCCGCGGCATGATGGGGCCTAACGCGGGCGTGCGACTTGCTCAAATTCTCGACGGAACCTCGAAGACGATGATGCTTGCCGAGGTTCGCGCCGGCATCTTCGAAGAAGACCCTCGTGGAGTTTGGGCGCTTGGACACGCCGGCGGCAATCTGGTCGCCGCTCACGGCTCAGGAGGGGACGACAACGGCCCAAACGCTTGTTTTGACAAAGGCGACGATATCCCCTCCTCGGGGCTTGTCGACTTTGTTTGCCAAACAAGGGCAGACCAACTTGCTCCCGAGTGCATGCGTTGCAATAGCGACTCGTTTGGATTCACCCAAGCGACTGCGCGGAGCTTGCATCCTGGCGGCGTTTTCATTGCCTATGGCGACGGCAGCGTTACGTTCATCTCCGACGACATCGAGACCAGCGGCAACTTTGGTGCTTGTTGCACGGCGTGGGACTACTTAATTATGGGCGCCGACGAGGGGTATGTTCCTCCCGCTCCCTCCGCGTTTTAGCCACCTGGCTGTTCGGAGATTCTCGCAGTGCATAGTGTGTTGATTCGGTGCGGCAGTATCGAAACCGTGATGTTCGTCGCCTTATTGACCTGCGTCGGTTGCAGCAATGCTCCGGTTCCCGCTAGCGGAATCGTGCAGTACGAAAACGGCGAACCGATTAGCGGAGCGATTCGCGTGATCCGATTCGAACCGGCGAAAGAATCGACCGCCGAAATACGCAAGGTAGCGTCGAGCGAAATTAATCAAGACGGCAGCTTTGACTTAATGACCTACAAGCCTGGCGATGGCGCCTTTCGGGGTGACTACATCGTGACGCTCACGGTGCTTGAGAGTCCCATCACGGGAAAGTCACTCATCCCTGCCAAGTACACGCATCGCGAGTCAACGCCGTTGAAGGTCACCGTCGATGGCGCCAAGTCGGATTACAGATTCGAAATAGCTCCCCTCAAGTCATCACGATGAAAAATCAGACAAACCACCGCTGCCAACTCGGCGGTTTTACCTTAGTCGAGTTGCTCGTCGTCATTGCCATCATTGGCATCCTGATCGCCTTGCTTTTACCAGCTGTGCAGAGCGCTCGCGAGGCGGCTCGTAGGACGCAGTGCAAGAATCAGCTGCGGCAAATCGGCTTGTCATGCATGCTGCATGTAGACACGCATGGCTTTTTGCCGGGTGGCGGCTGGGGGCAGTTTTATCCAGCCGACGCTCGCCGTGGCTTTGGCGAGAAGCAGCCGGGCAGCTGGTGCTTTAGCGTGCTTGCCTACTTAGAGGCGGGCAACCTCGCGGCTCTGGGCAAAGGTCTCGATGGCGCCGAGTTTCAGCAGGCTTCGATTGCAATGCATTCGACCCCTGTGCCAACGTTCTATTGCCCCAGCCGTCGGGCGCCGACCGGTCGACCCGTTATTTGGGGAACGATTCGTGAGCAGCCCTGGGTGGCGGACCTCGATTCGGTGCCCAAGTCCGACTACGCCGCTAACAGCGGCGATTCGTTGCATCATGCATCGACCAGTATCGGCGCCTCGTTTTGGCAGCCCTTAAGCTACGCACAGCTAAATAGTGGCAACCCAAGCTGGACAAAGACGAACAACCCAACGCTCACGAATGCAAAGTTCTATCAGTCGGGCGTGATTCACTATCGGAGCGAAATTAGACTTGCACAGATCGTCGATGGCACGAGCAAGACCTACATGATCGGCGAAAAGTTTTTGTCGCCGACTGTCTATGAGAGTGTCGAGAACGCCAACGAGGTTTGGGAGCGTTACGGAGACAATCAGTCGGCCTTCGTCGGTTTCGAGTGGGACAATCACCGCGTCGCGTGGGCGCCCGATTCGCTTTACTCAGAGGAAAACTATCGCCCTCGGCAGGACACCGCCGACCTTTCTGACGATTTGAAGTACGCCAATGCCCATGCCTTTGGCAGCGCTCATCCCGGCGGGTTGAATATGGCTTATTGCGATGGCTCGGTAGACGTTTTGAGTTACGACATCGACAGCACCGTTCATCGCCGGCAGGCCGTGCGAGAAGATGATCGCGAGCGAGAAGAAAACAACTTTACTCCGCCCGCGTTTTAGTCACGCCTGAGTTTCGACAGCAACTTGCGAAACAGTATGAGCAGCAAAGGCCATTTTTCAGCGATCTCAGATGATCGTGCGATGCGAAAATCGCGTCAGCACGCCTTTACACTGGTCGAGTTGCTGGTGGTGATCGCCATCATCGGCATCTTGATCGCGCTATTGCTGCCTGCGGTTCAGTCCGCACGCGAGTCTGCGCGGCGAATGAGCTGTACGAATAATCTTAAGAACATCGGCTTGGCCTGCTTGAACTATGAGTCTGCCAAGCGAGAGCTTCCCCCAGGTTCGCTGAATTCTTCAGCGGATCAGCAGAGTGGCCTTGGGTGGCCAGTGTTGATTCTGCCCTACGTGGAGGAAAGCGCAGTAAGTGAAGATTCGCTTCGGGAGTACACCGCCCTCGACGACGCTTACGCGACCAATACAGCGGCGGCCGAGCGTTTGGATGAGTTGAATTCCTTGCGCCTGCCGATGTATCTCTGTCCGAGCGATCCCGATCTGCCAGTCCAAGCCGAGAAGTATGGCAACAAAGATCGCAAAGGGATGAGCTATGCGGGTGTCTCCGGATCGTACTATAGCCGAACGGGTAGTTGCCCAACGACTCGCCGATCGGGTGAATACTGTGTTTGGAATTCTCAGAATCCCAACGATATTTTCGGGCCAAACAATTACGACGGCCTGCTGGTACAAGGATGGCCTATCCGGCTATCGGAAGCAATCGATGGACTCAGCAAGACGATGATGATTGGGGAGCGAACCTATCAGATCCGCGCCTGGATGGTGGGCGCCTACTGGAAGCCTGCGGGTGGCGGTACAGTCGCCTTCTTTATGACGCAAGCTACGAACAACGCGCCGCCTGACGGGCCACAGGCCAAAGCAGCGCTGTTTGCGATGAAGAATGTCACCGCGCAGTGGAAGTTGAATCACGATCCGTTAGATGCTTGCTACATCGGCCACAGTAATAGTCTGGGAGATCGCCCGGCGGTGCCCGACAGCACGCCTCGATCGATTTCGGTCAACGACCTTCCATTCGCCAGCTTTCACCCCGGCGGTGTGAACTTTTGCTATGGCGACGGCAGCGTGCACTTCCTCGCGGATGATATCGATGATTTGGTTTTGCTTTCGCTCGCCTCACGAAATGGCGAGGAGGTCGTCAATTAGCATCGCCGCCAGTCGGCAAGTTCCGTTTGTTTTGTTGGGGGTTTCCAACTAGTGGCATCTTGTTGCTCGCTGTGCTGGTCGTCGCGAATAATACCGGTTCGATTTCACGAGTTTGCTTTGATCGGCATATCGAATGGTGAAGCGGCTTACAGATTGAGGGACCAGTATCGATAGAAACTTGCAGCGTTACGTCGTTCCGCAGAGTTCGCGAAGCGCGTCGTGCATGTTCTTACAGGCGCAAGTCGCTATCGAATTCGCGCAACTCTCCGTTCAACACAACGCAGCATCGTCTCGGCGATGTAAGATAGCAACTCAACAATTGCTTTTCGGCGCCCGACTCGTCAACTTATTCAGTGTACGACGTTCATGTTAGAGAGCCTTACAACCGAGTCTCGCAATCCTGCCTCTGAGCGACTCGACTCGTTGTCTCCGCTTGAACTCGTCAAGCTGATGAACAGCGAAGATGCAAAAGTGGCGGCTGCCGTTGCTCTTGAGTCTGACGCCATCGCAACTGGCGTTCAGGTGATTAGCGATCGACTGCGTCAGGGCGGACGACTGATCTACTTTGGCGCCGGGTCTTCGGGGCGGTTGGGCGTGCTTGATGCCGCTGAGTGTCCGCCAACGTTTAATTCGGAGCCCTGGCAGGTTGTCGGCATCATTGCGGGCGGACCAGCAGCAATGACCCGAGCCGTGGAAAACGCCGAGGACAGCCCTGCCCTCGGGATCCAAGACCTGATCGATTTGAACGTCGGTCCAATGGACGTGGTAGTGGGCATCGCCACGAGTGGGCGAACGCCCTACGTAATCGGCGGGCTTGAATACGCCGGCACTGTCGGCGCCTATACGATTGCAATTAGCTGCAATGAACAGTCCGAGGTAGGCTCTAAGGCGGACTTGGCGATTACGCCGATCGTTGGGCCAGAAATTGTTAGCGGGTCGACGAGACTCAAAGCGGGTACTGCGACGAAGCTGGTGCTCAATTCGCTAAGCACTGGAGCGATGGTATTGCTTGGCAAGACATTCGGCAATCTGATGGTCGATCTCAAGCCAACCAACGTGAAGCTTACGGCACGAGCCCGGCGAATCGTGAGCGAAGCGACCGGCATGACGAGCGAAGATGCATTTCGGCAGCTCGAGGTCTGCGAGATGGAGGTCAAGACCGCGATTGTGGCGTGGCAAGCCAACACGAGCCCCGAGCGTGCCAGGGAGCTGCTCTTGGCGTCAGAGGGCAGGATCTGCAAAGCGGTCAAGTTGCAAGAGTCAGAAGACGCCTCCGGCAGCAACGGCCACGTCAGCAGAGACGAGCCCAGCGTCACCAAACGCTCGCCAGACAAATAGCTCGGCTAGCCAGTTGTGAAGGCGCCAGTAGCTGGTGCATCGCAACCCGTTGTCTCGGGGATAGTCAGGGGCAGGCCACGCTTGTGCCGCACCGCAAGCCATGCGAAGCACTCTGCCTCGAGCGTATCAGGGCTGAGATTTCTTTCTTCCACCGACCGAACTTCCTCAAAGTGTTCGGCCAACATGCTCATAATCACCGGGTTATGGACGCCACCACCTGTGACCCACAATGTCGTCGGCGGCGCTGGTAGGAAATCAATAGCGCGAAGCACAGCGCGAGCCGTGACCGCACAAAGCGTGGCGGCTCCGTCTTCGACGCTGAGCATCGAGACATCGATGTGATCGAAGTCGTAGCGATCAGCCGACTTAGGCAATTGCTTGTTGAAGAAAGACTCGGAAATCGCTTCCGAAACGATCAGGTTATGAATTTTGCCTTTGCTGGCCAGTTTGCCGTCTGTGTCGTGCGGCAGATTGGCCATTTCCTGCGCCCACTCGTCGATGAGTCCGCATCCGGGGCCGGTATCGCCAGCGATGATTTCATCGCTCTCGCCAAGCCAAGTCAGATTGGCGACGCCGCCAAGGTTCAACACGCCAACGGGGCGGGGACAATCGTCGAACAACGCTTTGTGGAACATCGAAACCAGAGGCGCCCCCTGGCCATTTTTCGCGACATCGTTTCGGCGAAAATCCGAGACGACTGGCAAGCCAACCGCTTCTGCAAGCTGCCACGGGTTGCCGATTTGCATCGTCAGCGATTCGCGAGGAATATGGCGGATCGTGTGACCATGAAAGCCAACCAGCGTCGCCTTTGGGGCGTTTGCCGGCTGCTTTTTCAGCAACGTAGAGACTGCCTCTGCGTGGCGAATGGTGATTTCGCGCTCGAGCCGCAGCAGTTCCGTTGTCGGAACGTCATGCTGCGAAGCCTCCAACAGCCGCAAGCGGAGATCTTCGGCATAGGGAACCGTCAGTCCCCCCAAGAAGTCAATTCGGGACTTCCCGTCGGTCTTCACCAGAGCGGCATCGACACCGTCTCCCGACGTGCCGCTCATGAGACCGATCGCAGTTATTAATGAACTCGGCAAATTTATCTCGAGCAAAGGCGAGTACGGCACTCATCCCATGTACGGGATAAGTAGGTAGGCGGCGAAGAAACCTCGATGAGTAAGTGTATAACATGCGCGGCGGTTGCCAACGCCGTCAAGCCGAATGACTTCTTGAGAGTGCGTCGCACTAGACCCGATCCTATGCCGCGGCGCCGCTACCCTATCAGGCGTGCCAAACACGATCGACGCCAAACACGATTGACGATGATGAGTGACGAATTCGACATGCCAGAGATGGACTTCTTTGTGACTCCCCATAAGGGCTGGACCGTGGAGCTTGTCGAGGAAGCGCTCGATCAGGCGCTGGCGGCGAGTCCGTGCGTTGCGACGCGGGCAGCTTTCGGTAAGTCACACGAAGGACGTGCGATTGAACTCGTCGAAATCGGTTCTGGCCCGATCCGCGTTTGTGCCTGGTCGCAAATGCATGGCGACGAGCAGACTTTTACCGCCGTTTGCTTGAACCTTCTGCGGTTGCTGGCAAGCCAGCCTCAGAGGGAAGTGATGGCGGAGATTCTCGCCGGCTGCCGGTTGTCGCTTATTCCGATGTTGAATCCTGACGGCGCCGCGAGGCAAAGTCGTTTCAATGCCTTGGGAATCGATCTGAATCGCGACGCGAGGCGGCTCGCGAGTTCCGAGTCTCAGCTTTTGCACCGACTTATCAGCGAACGGAAACCAACTTTCGCATTCAATCTGCACAACCAGAGCCACCGCCGATGGATGCCCGACGGCGAGCGGTGTGTCTCGATGGCGTTGCTCGTACCGCCCGCGACGCCCGGCAACGAGTCCACACCAAGCACAATCGCTGCAGAGCGGGTTGCTTCGCACATCATTGGCGCCGTGGACAGCGTCTGTGAGAGCCGCGTCACACGCTATGGCGCCGACTACATGCCGCGGGCGTTCGGTGAGTGGGTGCAATCCACCGGCGCCTCGACCGTGTTGCTAGAGGCGGGCGGTTGGCCGGGAGACGATGTTGCAGCCCTCGAGCATTGTTGCCTGCAGGCCTTGATCGCGGGACTGCACGCGATCGCGACCGATTCCTACGGCGACATACCCTGCGATGCCTATCGGCAACTGCCCCGCTGCCACGAAGAAGAATCCTTCGACCAATTAATCGTTGACGCGATTGCCTATGGCAAAGACGACGAAGAGTATCGGCGGATTGATCTCGGCATCAATCGACCAAACCTTTCGATACGCCACCCGCAACCCGGTGGCGGCGTGATCGCCGACATCGGTGACCTTGCAGATCACCCTCGCACTAGCGTCCTGGATGCGGAAGGGCTGCTATGTCTGCCGGGGCGAACCGCCTGCCTGCCGGCCGAGGAGCTGCTTGGCGAGCGGCGGCAGGAGGCGATCGACAAGCTGCTTTTGGCGGGTGTGACAACTGTGCTAGTGATCATGGATGCCTCGCCAGACGATCTAGCGGAAAAGATCGACGCCATTATCGATGACGAAAGGCCCGATCTGGACATAGGCCTAGTTGCTCGATTCCCGGAATTGACCAAGGCTGAGCGGATCGCGATCGAGTCCGTACCGGAGGAGGTGCTAGCTGTCTTTCCGCAAAGCCTGCCGGTGCCTGACGTTCTCGAAATGCCGCGAACGCTGATTGACTGGATGACCAAGACCGATGCCTGGGTGGAGCTTGTTGTCGGCCTCAAGAGTTGCACGACATTGAAGCGGGGCGATGTCGCTAACTTAGTGCTATTGCCGCCGCCCACCAGCGACCAGTCGCCACCCGAAGACTTGCGATACGTTCTTGTCGGCGGTACGGTCGTTGCCGATGGTGGCGAAATCGTCCAGCGGGGTGCGGGGCGATGGCTAACACGCAGATAGGCGATGATAGGCAATCCAGTGCTCGTCTGGATTTCATACGTTCTCGGTGACTCGAACAGGTCAGACCCTGACATGCTGAATCGCATTTGGTTTTGGCTCATTGCCTTGGGCGTCTTCTATGGCGCCGGCAAGGCGGGATACCAGGCGTTTGTAGGCGTCGAGCCTGACCCTAACGGCGTTGTGACGCCACCCGCCGAGATTCTTAGCCAAGCGGGCCAAAACTTGACGACCGCGGCAATCGAGGCTGCCGAGTTGTCGGTAGAAATTTGCCTCGGCATCGCCGGGACGATGATCTTGTGGCTCGGCATTCTGCAGGTAGCGAAGGACGCCGGCTTAGTCGATTCCTTAGCGAGGGCATTGCGACCGTTGATGCGTTGGCTGTTTCCAGAAGTGCCGGACGATCACCCCGCACAAGGAGCCATGCTGATGAATATGTCGGCCAACATCCTCGGACTCGACAATGCTGCAACCCCGTTCGGCCTCAAGGCGATGACAGAGTTGCAGGAGTTAAACGACGACAAGGAGACGGCGACAAACTCGATGGCGATGTTCTTGGCGATTAACACCAGCAGCGTGACGCTCATCCCGATGTAGGTGATTGCTCTTCGCTCGGCGATGGGGAGCGAGAACCCGGCCGCTCCGCTACTGGGCATATTCCTAGCCACAACGGCGAGCACGATCGCCGCAATCGTCGCCGTCCGATGGCTGAGCGGCTGGTCTTGCTACGCAAAGGCGCCAGCGCGGTTAGCGACTGACACGCACGAAGCGGAGAAGGAGCAAGACGATGCTTGAGGGCTTTCGATTGGGCGCCGACGTACTGAGCCAGTGGGCCGTACCGGCAGCGATCTTCGTGATCGTCATCGCCGCTTGGCGGAAGGGGATTCCAGCCTACGAATCCTTTCTGATAGGAGCCAAGGAAGGTTTTGGCGTCGCCATCTCGATCATCCCCTACCTTGTGGCGATCCTCTTTGCCATCAAGTTGTTTCTTGCAGGTGGCTTGCTCAACGACACGAAGGCATTGCTGGCGAATATCGGTGGGACCTGGGTGACCGAAGAGAGTATCGAAAATCTCGATCTCTTGCCGTTGGCGCTTACCAAACCATTGAGCGGCGGCGCTTCGCGTGGGCTACTAGCGGAAATCTACGACGACGAAAAGCATGGTCCTGACAGTCGGCTTGGGCTCACGGCCAGCTTGATGATGGGCAGCACTGAAACGACGTTTTACGTGCTGGCTGTCTATTTTGGCGCCGTGCAGATACGCCGCACACGCCACACGGTGCCGGCGTGTCTGATTGCAGATACCGTCGGCTTGGTCACGGCAGTCGTTGTCGGATTTCTCCTCTATTCGTAATGCCAGCTAGCCGGAGTGGGTGGTGGAAGATCAACGCATATTGCCGCCACGCTTAACTCCTGGGGATGCTATCTCGCTCGTAGCACCGGCCAGCACGGCAAAGCCAACGGACATCCAAGCTGCAATCGCCTCGTTGAAAGACGCCGACTACGTCGTCAAGCAGTACCGAGACCTAGGCCAGACCGAACGGTACCTCTGCGGAAGCGACGCCGTCCGAGCGGATGAATTGAACGAGGCGTTCTCAGACGAAGAGACCACCGCAGTATTGGCTGTCCGAGGTGGGTATGGCGTAAGCCGTTTGCTCGACGCCATCGATTACGACGCGATATGCGAACGTCCGAAGGTGTTCGTCGGCTACAGCGACATGACGGCACTGCATGTTGCGATTGACCAACGCGTGGGAATGGTGACCTACCACGGTCCGAATGCGATCGACGGGTTACGAGGAAACGGCCGCCTCGATAGCGAGTCGATCGAATCCTACTGGCAAGCAGTCACGGAGACGCCAACGTCGGGCATACCACTGTTTGGTGGATCTATTCGACAGTTCGAGAGCCTAGCTGGAGGTGTTGGAGAGGGCCGTTTGATCGGCGGCAACCTCGCGGTATTTGCTGGTCTGCTCGGTACGCCCTTCCAGCCGGACACCGCCGGCCGCGTTCTTTTTCTGGAGGACATCGACGAAGCGCCTCATCGCATCGACCGTATGCTTTGTCAGATGCGGCTGGCCGGGATGCTGTCGCAAGTGACAGCGGTTCTGCTGGGAGACTTCTCAGATTGCGATGACGACCGTTCGGCCGCTCGCGAGGTGCTCCTCGACTACTTCGGCGGGCTCGGGGTACCCGTGTTGGCCGGCTGTCCTTTCGGACACGCGATGCCGAATCATACCTTACCGCACGGCGCGTTGGTTCGTGTCGACGCAACCAGCAACGCGGTTGAATTGCTCGAATAGCGCTTCGTTCCGCACGCCAACAGTAGTTCCACACTTCGATGCGCAACAGCGAGAGGGGCATGCGCTAGCTCTTGTTTCATGGCGCCTCTCGGCCGGGTAAGCTGATCACGATGAATGGCTTATCTAAAATTCGACGCGTCCTAAGAACCGCTGTTGTTGCTTCGATAGTCGCTTGCGTTGCCGCCTCAGGTCGACCGTGCGGGGCCACGCCCGTTGATCCTCCGCCGATTGATCGTGAGTTCCGCGGCGCTTGGATTGCGACCGTCGCGAACATCGATTGGCCGAGCAAGCCAGGTCTATCGAGCCGACAGCAAAAAGAAGAGTTGACGCGCCTGTTTGACGTTGCGACCGAGCTCAACCTGAACGCGATCATCCTGCAGGTACGTCCCGCCTGCGACGCATTTTACAGATCGAAGCATGAGCCGTGGTCGCAGTGGCTTACCGGGGCGATAGGCAAGCGACCACGGCCTGCCTACGATCCGCTAGAGTTCGCCGTCGAGCAGGCGCACCAACGTGGCCTTCAACTGCATGCCTGGTTTAATCCGTACCGCGCGTCGCACCCGACGGGTAGCGGAAAGCTTTCAGCAAAGCATGTCAGCAAGAAGATGCCAGAAGCCGTTGTAGAGTACGGCAAATATCTGTGGCTCGATCCGGGACATCCCACGGCGGAACAGCACACGCTGGATGTCATCCTGGATGTTGTTCGAAGTTACGATGTCGACGGCGTTCATTTCGACGATTACTTCTACCCCTACCCCGTCACCGAAACGGTCGATGGCGGCGCCGGCAGTGATGACAATGGCTTATCCGATACGGGCGAGCGACGCACACGGGTGAAGCCGTTCCCCGATGATCGCAGTTGGGCTCTCTATCTTGAACAGACATCGCCATCTGATCGGCTGTCTCGCGATGACTGGCGGCGAGAGAACGTCAATCGTCTCGTCCGTCGCGTCGCGGAAGAGGTAAAGCGGGCGAAGCCGGAAGTTGCCTTCGGCATCAGCCCCTTCGGGATTTGGCGCCCAGGTCACCCCAGCTCTGTTGTCGGATTCGACCCGTACGAGAAGCTCTATGCAGACTCGAAACTCTGGCTGCAAGAAGGTTGGGTCGACTATGCCGCCCCGCAGTTGTACTGGCCGATCCGGTCGCAGGGGCAGAGCTATCCGCTATTGCTTGACTGGTGGCGTCGACAAAATACGCGCAATCGCCTGCTATTGGTGGGGAATTTCACCTCGCGAATCGGACCCAAGCCTAATGGCAGCTCAGTGTGGTCGGCGGCGGAAGTCGTCGATCAGGTGCGACTGACGCAGTCGTTCAAAGGCGTAGGTGGCAATGTGCACTTCAGTATGAAAGCATTGGCTGAGAATCGTGATGGCATTGCTGACAGGCTCCGGGCAGGCCCCTATGCAAAGCCTGCCTTGCCGCCCGCTTACGATTTGCTTGCCGCTCAGGGTAACCCACCCAAGAAGCCTGAGGCTACATTGTCCCGGTCGACGCTCCGGATTCGGCCCGCCGAGGGCCAGTCGACACAGCTGCTGGCGATCCAAGTCTACGCCGGTGGTTCTTGGATAGACTTTATCGTCCCAGGGCAGACCGAGAAGTTCGATCTTTCGGCTGCGCTCGCCGACGGAGCCGAGTGGGAGCGAGTTGCCGTCCGAGCCATCGATCGCCTAGGGCGGGAAAGTCCTGCTGCTCTGTTTGACACTAAGCGTCTGTCCCGCCGACCCTCGATCAGGTAGCCATCGTTGTCAAACGAAAGCGTAGTGTCGAATCCTACGACAGCTGCTAGCGAAAGCACCGTCAAGAAGGGGGTGTGGCTTTCGGCCGCTTGGCTGTGGGTGCCTAGCCTTTATTTCGCCGAGGGCGTTCCGAACGAAGTGGTCATGGCTCTGGCGGGCGACATGTACGCCCTGCTTGGCATCGATAACCAAACGATGGCGTTCTACACCAGTCTGCTTTATTTGCCCTGGGTCATTAAGCCGCTGTGGAGTCCGCTTGTCGACGTCGTTGGTTCACAGCGTACATGGATAGTAGGCGCCCAACTCGCACTCGCTTGCGGCTTCTTAGGAGTCGCATTGACGGTAACCACAAGTTGGTTTTTCTTTGCGACGCTGGCCTGCTTCTGGCTGATCGCCATTAGTTCGGCCACGCACGATATCGCTGCCGACGGCTTCTACATGGCCGGTTTGTCGGAAGAGCGGCAAGCTTGGTTTCTCGGGATTCGCAGCACGTTTTATCGCGGGGCGAAGTTCTTCGTATCGGGTGTGCTACTCGCCATGGCTGGTGGCTTAGCTTACAGGCTACCGCCCGCACAGGCTTGGGCGTGGACGTTTGCACTGGCGGCAGCTGTCTACGTCGCGATGGCCATTTACCACGCCTTCGCTTTACCAAAGGTCGAACAGGCAGCAAAGCCCCGGGTAACGTTCGGGGGACTTGGTCGAGAATTATCCGCCACCGTCATTTCGTTCTTTCAGAAAGATCGCATTGGCTTGGCATTGGCTTTTCTGTTGCTCTACCGATTCTCTGAAGCCCAACTGGGCAAAATCGCACGCGCCTTTATGTTCGCCGATCGCGTGCAGGGTGGTCTTGCTTTGCAGCCGGAAGAGGTCGCCGTCATTTATGGCACCTTCGGCTTGGTAATGTTGACCATCGGCGGGATTTTGGGTGGGATCGTCATTGCGAAGCAAGGGTTTCGCGCCTGGTTGATACCGATGGCGATTGCGATCAATCTTCCCAACCTTTGCTATCTGGGGCTGTCTTGGTTCCAGCCATCGGCCTCGTGGTTGATCGGCTTAGCCGTCTCAATCGAACAACTAGGTTACGGATTTGGCTTCGCCGCGTATCTGATGTACATGCTTAAAATTTCACGTGGAATGCACGAAACGGCCCACTACGCCCTCTGCACCGGATTCATGGCCCTGGGACTGATGGGCCCCGGCATGATCTCGGGCGTCATCAGTGATGCGTTTGGCTACAACGGTTTCTTCTTCTACATCGTATTGGCGACGATTCCGAGCTTCGTCGTTACCTGGCTGGTGTTCGTCGATGAGAAGAAACACGAAGTTGCCGCTTAGCTTGCTTTGTCTCCCCTTGTGTAACACCGGTTTCAGATTTGAGTTCATCTACCCACAGTACCGACGACGTGGCACTACGGACCTTTGCAAGGTCCGACGCTGCCGCCGTCCGCCGACTCTGGAACGATGTAGCAGAGTACGACCAACTTCATGACCAACTCTTGGCGGAGAAGATTTGGGACGATTGCGACTACGATCCGCAACACCAACTTGCTGCGGTACGCGACGGGCAAATCGTTGGTATTGCTTCGTGGGTTGCCCGATCGACCGAGCAGGGCCAGCGTGCCTACCTGAAATTTCTAGCTGTCGACAGCCGGGCACAACGACGTGGAATAGGTAGCCAATTGCTCGACGCGATTGAGCAACAAGCTTGGCGTCTGGGCGCCGAAGAAAGCCGCTTGGCAGAGTCGGCGCCAAATTATCTCACGCCCGGGGTCGACAGTCGTTATGCCGAAGCGATTCGGTTCTTTGAACGCCGCGGCTACGAGCGACTTGGGACCGCGGTCAATATGCAAGCGTCGTTAGATGCTTTGCCGAAGATCGACTCGGAAACGAACGCCTTTGCAATTCGCAGGGCGTCGAGCGAGGATGCGGCACCGATGTCCAGACTGCTTGCAGAACATTGGCCCTCTTGGTCGGAAGAGATCGCCGTCGCTCTGGAGAACGAACCTCCCACCCTATTCGTAGCCTACTCCGAGGGAAGATTGCTGGGGTTTGCAGCCTATGACAGCAACAACCAGGGAACCGGTTGGTTTGGCCCGATGGGAACCGATCCCGCAGTGCAAGGCCAGGGCGTTGGCAAAGCGCTATTGCTAGAGTCTCTGCACGCCATGCGTACGGCCGGGTACCGCGAAGCAGTGATCCCCTGGGTCGGTCCCGTCAACTTTTATCGCAAGACCATCGGCGCCCAAGTGACACGCGAGTTCGTTCGATTGCGAAAACGCCGGCCATCGGACTGGGAGCGATGACGTGACAGAATTGCAGCGAGAGTTGCCGACCCTGGATGAATTGTCGCTGGCTGAGAAGATCGCGCAATTGATCTTCGTTCGGATCGGTTCCAACCTGCCGCCAATCATCACGGTCAGCGAGGACGAAGAGCGCGTCGAATCATTGCTAGCCGAGTGTCCGATAGGCGGTTTGCTATTGTTCAACGGCCAATGGCCGTCAGTCGCAACGACGCTAGAGCGTTTGCAGCGAGCTTCTCGAATACCGCTGCTTGTCGGGGCCGATCTGGAGCGTGGCGCCGGACAGCAAATTGCGGAATTGACCGTCTTTCCACACGCGGCGGCCTTCGGGCAGTGTGGCCAAGCGGCAGAGCAGTTGGTGCAGGATGCGGCAGCGACCACCGCTCGCGAAGCCATCGCAGCTGGCTCACCACTTGTGTTCGGGCCGATAGCCGACGTGAGCACCAATCCGAAAAACCCCATCATCGCTACGCGAGCCTTTGCACAAACGCCTGCGGAGGCTGCCCGCTTCGCCGCCGCGTCGATCGACGGACTTCAGGCGGCCGGAGCGTTTGCCACTGCCAAACACTTTCCAGGCCATGGCGACACCTTGCAGGACTCGCACGCCGAATTGCCAACGGTCGACAGGCCGCTGGAAGAGTTGCAGGAGCAAGAGCTGCCTCCTTTTCGCGAGGCGATCGCGGCTGGTGTATCGACGATAATGACGGCCCACGTACGCTACCCGGCGATTGCCCCAACCGGCATGCCAGCTAGCTTCTCGGCGCCAATTCTTCGCGGGCTGTTGCGAGAAGAACTGGGATTTCAAGGCGTGGTTTGTAGCGATAGCCTCCTCATGGAAGGCGCGCGAATTGGTTTCGACAGCGAAGGCGCCATGGCGGCGGCTGCGATTCACGCCGGCGTTGACCTTTTGCTAGACGTGGCGAATCCTGCGGAAGTTGTCATGCACGTGCAGGGCGAAATAGACGCCGGCCGTTTGGACGAATCCTTGATCGACGAGGCGGTTGACCGGATTCTTGCTTTGAAGAAGCGTATTCCAGCGGCGACTGACGCGTCCCCGATCTCGAACGAATCGCTCGAGGCTGGACGGAAACTATCAGCTAGAGTTGCACGCTCTGCCGTTTCGTTCTTCTCTGGCGCCGATAACCGTCCAACGCTATCGCCGGGGAAGAGCGTCTGCGTGGTACTCTTCAAGCCGTTCAATCTGCCAACGGATCCCCCCGAACAGCCGCTAGCTACCGCCGTCCGAGAGCGATTCGCCGAGTATGAATATCGAGAATTGGGGCCGCAGTTTTCTGCCGAAGTGGCGGCCGAGGTGCGAAACGCCGCCGCTGCAGCCGATCAGGTGCTGCTAGCCATCATCGCAAAACCGGCGGCTTGGCATGCCTTTGGCATGACCGACGCGCAGCGACAGTTGGCCAACCACCTCACGAAGGGCGAAAACGTCGTCGTCGCTTCTCTAGGCGTGCCGACGATCTTGGCAGATTTCCCAGAACGCCACACGAAAGTCTGTACCTACAGCGATGTGCCGGCGTCTCAGATGGCACTGATCGAGGTGCTTCGGGGCGATCACTCTGCTGCTAGCTGACGCCACGCCCAGCGGTAGAGATTCCGCGTATCGGCATAGCGGGCGTCGCTGCACGAAGAGCCGAGCACGACAATAATCAAGTCCGCGTCGCCTTTCTTGCCGGCCGATACGAGACATGCCCCCGCGGGGCCAGTCGTGCCTGTCTTCACGCCGTAGTAGCCATCGATCCGCAACAGGCGATTGGTGTTTCGCCACACGACGTTCCGCTGGTAGCCATCAATCGAATTGAGGGTGCATCCCCACTTGGGAGTGTTGACCACTTCGCGGAAGAGAGGCTGCGACAACGCTGCGTGAGCCAGCTTGACCATGTCGGCGGCCGTGGTGGTGTGGTCCGACGCCGTGAGTCCGTGGGTATTTCGATACGTCGTACTATGCATGCCTAGCGTTTGAGCCCGCCGGTTCATTTCGGCAATGAAGCTCTCGTAGGCCGATGAGTCGTCGCTGGACGAGGAAAACCTGGGGCCAAAGTGCTCTGCAATCGCCACAGACATATCATTGCCCGACGGCAGCATGAGTCCATAGATCGCGTCCGAGACGCGTACCTGCTCGCCAACGCGTACGCCCGAGGTCGAGCCGACCGTGTTGTCTGCAGTCTTAGTGAAAGTGATGGTCTCTTCCAGCACAGATGGATCTTGCTCGGCAAGGGAAGTCACCAAGTACGCGGTCATGATTTTTGTAACGCTCGCCGGATCGCGTTGTAGCGAGTCCTGGTGGCCCCACAGCACTTTGCCAGTCTTGGCGTCTGCGATGGCGTAGGCCTTGCACGTAACGAATGGTGGGCCACTAAGCGGGTCGGCCGCGTCGCGTGCGAGGGGAGCCG
>JBCDCL010000002.1:0-22676 GCA_039182175.1 Planctomycetota bacterium | reverse complement strand
CGCTGTCTATGACCGTAGACTGGCTCGTTGAGTTCTTTCGCGATCGCTTGTGCGACGTCGGTTACCCAGATGAACTCGATCGCGTTGTCTTGCAATACCTCTGGCGTTTTACCACCGGCGAGCATATGGCAGAACGTTGCAACCACTGAGTTGTAATGCGGTCGGCAACCTGGTCCGAAGATATTTGGGATTACGAACGTCGTGGCAGACCGGTCTGGCTTGGCTTCAGCCCATTCGGCAAGTCGTCTTTCGCAGTATTGCTTCGACTTGCCGTAGACGCTGTCGCGTTGCGTCGACGAAGAGAAGATGATCTGCGTCGCTGCGTTCTTGCCTTCCGTAGCACCAAGCAGTTGGTCGACTAGCTGCGTATTGATGGCATAGATATCGTCGTTGGATCCGCGATTCATCCCAGCGAGGTGAATGATCGAGTCACATCGCTCGACAAAGGCCTGCAGCCGAGTCGCATCGCCGAAATACTCGCGTGGGCAAAGTACGACTTCGATATGCTCATTGCTTGCCAGCAATCGCGCCGTGTGGCCAGCGAGAAATCCACTGGGCCCGGTGATTCCGACCGTGATATTCTTCATGCTGCCAGCCTCGCTTTCGTGGCTTGACTTGCATGGTTCTGCAAGTCTCGGCGGATCTCTGGCAACTGGAGTAGAAGATGCTCGGTCTGTCGGACGGAGAGCTGAGGCGCGTTTTCCGAGGTGTATCCCTCGCGTGCCATTTCTTCGGAAACGAGCCCACGCACAAAATAGTCGTCGTAATCGCAGTCTCTTTGGCTATGGACCCGGTAATACTCGCCTTGGTCTTCGGCTCGCGTCAGCTCCTCCGCCGTCACTAAGATCTCATGCATCTTCTCGCCGGCACGCACGCCTACAATCTCGATTGGATTGCTGACGCCAAAGAGATTTAGCATCGCTTGGGCTAGCGTTTCCACGGAGGTCGCGGTCGCTTTGCGGACGAAGATGTCTCCCTGCTTGCCATGTTCCATGGCATAAGTCACGAGTCGAACTGCCTCGGAGAGCGGCAACAGAAGTCGCGTCATCTCGGGAGCCGTGATCGTTAGCGGCTGGCCAGACATGATTTGTTTGACAAAAAGCGGAATCACCGAACCCCGACTGTACATGACGTTGCCATAGCGGACGCCGCAAAACACAGTCTTCGTCTTGTTCGATTTGGCTCGCGCAAGCGTTAGCTTCTCCATCAACGCCTTGGTCTGCCCCATGGCGTTGATCGGATACACCGCCTTGTCGGTGCTTAGGACAACAAGCCTCTGCACGCCAGCCTGCTCAGCAGCGTCGAGGACGTTGTTGGTGCCTAGAACGTTAGTCTCAACCGCTTCCATAGGGAAAAATTCGCACGACGGCACCTGCTTCAAAGCTGCCGCGTGAAAAACGTCGTCCACACCACGCATGGCTTGTGCAAGTCGGCGATGATCGCGGATGTCGCCAATTACAAAAGTCAAACGAGGGTCATTCAACTCAAGCCGCATATCATGCTGCTTCTTTTCGTCTCTGCTGAAGACAACCACTTCTTTCGGGTTATGTTCGCTTAGCACCAAGTTGATGAAATCGCGACCAAACGACCCGGTACCTCCGGTGACTAGTAGCGTGCGGTCGTTGAACATGAAATCCTCAGTGGTGGTCCGCGTTGTCACGGGTGCGTAATTCGCCAGAATCGCCCTTGCTGGCAGAGCGACAGGAGCCTGCTCGGGCTGGAAACCCAGCGGCGGCGGATAATAGGGGCGGCGAGAGAATTGCTGCAACCCCGGCTTCGCACGCTAGAAGTGCGCGCGGTAATAATCGATCGAACGACGCAGCCCTTCGTCAAAGTCGACGACAGGTTCGTAGCTCAAACCATCGCGGGCAGATGCGATATCGGCTAGGCTTTCGCGTACATCTCCGGGTCGAGGCGCCGCGAATATCGGTTCGATCGCGGTCCCAAGCACACGATTGATGCTGGCAATCAGGTCAAGCAGCGTGAGCTGGCGACCACATGCTACGTTAAACACATGCCCAGCCGCCGCCGCCTTATCAGCCGCAGCAAGATTGCCCGCTACCACATTATCGACATACGTGAAATCACGTGACTGGCCGCCGTCTCCGAACACGATCGGACGGTTGCCTGCTAGCATCGCAACGACGAATTTTGGAATCACTGCCGAATACTCGCCCTCAGGATCTTGCCGCGGTCCGAAGACGTTGAAATACCGGGTAACTACGGTTTCCAGGCCGTGAGTTTCGTAGAACGCTCTGCAGTACATCTCGCCAGCGAGCTTCGCTGCAGCATATGGCGAGAGGGGCGCCAGTGCGTCTGTTTCGCGTTTCGCAGTGAATGGCTCATTTCCGTAAGCGCTGCTCGATCCGGCGTACACAACACGCCTTACGTCGGCCCGCTGGGCTGCATCGAGGATGTGAAGCGTGCCGGTCGCGCAGGCAGAGTGCGTTTCGAGAGGCGCATCGACACTGCGAGGCACCGAGGCAAGCGCCGCTTGGTGAAAGACGACATCGACATCCTTTACGGCATCGCGAACCGCTTTTTGATCGAGGACATCCGCCTCGATTACTTCGACCTCCGCTTTGCCCGTGAGGTGCGCTAAGTTATCACGCCGCCCGGTGCTAAAGTTGTCGAGCACACGCACGCGATCGCCTCGATCTACCAGCGCCGTGGCGATATGCGACCCGATAAAACCAGCGCCTCCGGTGACCAAATAGCGTTTCATTTGTCTGCTAGCGTAACTGGGGGGCGTGGCGGCTGAATGTACCGGGGCGGACGCACTTCTCTTCTATCAACGGCGGCTCCACCCGACGGCGGCATGTGTTCGCATGCTGAGTCGCTTTGCTGGACGCCCGATTGTGCCAGAAGCAGTATTCGCACGCGACCTCAATCGTTGCGTGAAACAACGCCTGCCGCATGGGTTCCAAAAGGCTCGAAATCCGCGTCGACAAGGCTAAGGCAGATCAGTAGAGTCCGCCCCCACATTAGACGTCGATTTGACGACCGGGCATGCAGCTGCTGCTCCAGATGCAACCGAAATCTGGCTTCAACCAACGTCCGCATGCGTCAGACGAATCACCCCAACCTATTCATCTCCTAAGTATGCCTCAAGCTACCGCATCCCGCCGCCTGGTTGCGAGACGCCGCCTGCTCAGGCTTCTGGTGGCTATCTCCCTGCAAACCGTCGTCAGCGTCGGAGCCTATAGCTCTGCTTATTTGCTGAGGTTCAATGGACAGTTCCCGAGTTCGGCCTGGTCCATTTTCGTGTCAACCGTTTTCTTAGTGATCGGTTTTCGTATTGGTTCTGCGTTGTGGTTCGACCAGCGGCACGTACCGTGTCGCTATTTTTCGTTTCCCGACCTAATAAAACTTGTGCAAGCGGTGACGCTCGGCTCGGTTTGCGTCACGCTGGTAGACGCCCTCGCGCTCTCCAACGTAACCATCCCTCGCAGCATCTTGCTGCTCGATTGGGGCGTCACACTGCTTCTGCTTGCCGCAGTTAATAGCCTGCCGCGGCTACTGCATAGCATCAGTTGGAACCCATTCACGCAATCGAGCGAAGAACCGACCCGTGCGCTAATCGTCGGCGCCAACGATTCGGGAGAAGGGCTTGTGCGGGCAATTCAACGGAGCCCGAACTTGAGCTACCGCCCGGTCGGTTTCGTCGACGACGAAGTCCAAAATCAATCTCGGCGGATCGCAGGTATTCCTGTGCTAGGAACGTTGTCTGACGTGGCTTCGCTTGCCAGCAAATACAGTGTTGAAGAAGTGCTCATCACCTCTGGCGAACTTCCTGGCAGGCAAGTAAGAGAGCTGGTCGAGCTTGCAACCGATCAAGAATTTTGCGTTCGTGTGCTTCCCAGCTACGAGCAACTGCTGCGAGAAGACGTCGCCATCAGGCCGCGTGAAGTGGCGATAACCGACTTATTGCGACGCCCACCGGTGCAACTGAACACGGCCGAGATTCGCCAGTGGATCCGCGGGCGTATCGTAATGGTTACCGGCAGTTGTGGAAGCATCGGGTCTGAGATCGCATCCCAGCTCCTACCACTTGATCCCGCCAAGGTGATTCTGGTGGACCGCTCCGAAACGGGGCAGTTCTTTCTAGACCGAGATCTGTCGCCGGTTTCGCCCGGCGTCGATCGCGAGGTCGTCATCGCGGATCTAACGGATCGAGACCGCTTGCATGCTGTTTTCCAGCGTCATCGTCCAGACATTATTTTTCATGCCGCCGCCTATAAGCATGTGCCGCTGATGGAGGCGCACCCGGGTGAAGCGGTGAAGAACATAGTTCTTGCGACGAGGAATATCGTCGACCTGGCAGAGGAGTACGAAGCCGAGAGTTTGGTGATGATCTCCACGGACAAAGCCGTCAATCCGACGAGCGTCATGGGATCATGCAAACGGGTCGCGGAGCAATATGTTCAGGCCAAGGCGGTGAGTTCCAACTGCCGTTTGGAAACGGTGCGGTTTGGCAATGTGCTCGACTCTGCCGGAAGTGTTGTCCCCATCTTCCGCCAACAGATTGCTAGCGGAGGCCCCGTTACCGTCACCCATCCCGACATGATTCGCTACTTCATGCTAATTCCCGAGGCGGCCCAGTTGGTGATTCAAGCAGGGGCCATGGGTAAAGGCGGCGAGATCTTTGTGCTCGACATGGGTGAGCCAGTAAAGCTGATGAACCTCGCTCGCGATATGATTCGGCTTTCCGGATTGCGAGCGGGCGAGGATATCGACATCAAAGTGACCGGTCTCCGTCCGGGCGAAAAGCTATATGAGGAGTTGTATAGCGCAAACGAAGAGCACAAGCCGACGGCGCACAACAAGATTATGGTAGCCGCTAGCACGCCGCAAAATCTGTTGCAGGTGATCTCCGATATCAACCGCCTCGTGGGGGCAGCGAATGGCCCCGAAGAACGCATTCGGAGCATGCTCTGCGAGATTGTTCCTCAGTGCCAGCCCGAACGCCTCCGACCCGAGAGCGTAAGGTCGCGTGCTGCGTAAGTGAATGCCGGCAAGCTTGCAACTCGCCGGGGCAAGATCTATTGCCCGATGTCGGGGCAATCGGTATTAACGGGTCCGCTAATACCCCATCTGGTGATACTCAGCGTCGTGCGATTTTCGCTCGCGTGAAACTTAGCAACAACGCTTCGACAGTGACGCACACCCAACGCAAAGCATGTCTGCTCGCTATCGTCACGCTGGCGCCACTGTGGGCAGGCTGCCAGTCGACAGGCATCCGTGCTGCCTCGATGCCGGCCGAGCTCCGCGTGGCTCCGACCGCGGGAAGCCATCAAATGCAGTTGGCCAATCTCGCCGTCAACTCAACACGCAGCACGACGCTAAATCCTGGCGATCTTCTGGAGGTACGCGTTGCAAGTGGCATTGAAGAAACGCCACCGGAGCCACTCGTCGTACAAGTGACCCCGCGAGGCGATGTGGACTTGCCATTAGTTGGACCTGTCATCATTGCCGGACTCGAGCCGTCCGATGCGAGTGAGGCGTTGGTTCGGGCAGCAATCGAGCGTGGCGTGTACATGCGTCCGAACATTACGTTGGAAGTGCGGCAACGAGCGACCCATCAGGTTACGGTGCTCGGCGCCGTCTCCGAGCCGGGAGTCCACGAACTTCCTGTTGGTGGCTGCGATGTGCTGAGCGCGATCGCTGCAGCGGGTGGACTGACGGAAGAGGCGGGAACCGACGTAGAAGTGATGCGGCAATCGGCTCCATCGTTCCTGGCTGCCAAGCCCCACGGCGCCAGCCCGCAAGAAGGGGCCGCTTCGGAAGATGCTGAGGTGCAGCAAGTCGCTTTCAACAGCCCACCGGTCGCTTCTGCTGCGGGATTCGCTCCGCAGCCAGCTCCGACGCCACGTGTCGAGCGGATCAACCTCGCACAAGCGTTCGAAAGCCGGAGTTCCGAGCAACGCTTGGCCGACCGTTCGGTCGTCTTCGTTCCCCCGAAACAGAAGCGAGTGATTCATGTGACGGGGCTCGTAACCAAGCCGGATCAGTTCGAGTTACCAGACGACCAAGACGTGCGTGTGTTGGATGCGATCGCCATGGCGGGTGGACGCAGTTCGCCAGTGGCAGACAAGGTCTTTGTCATCCGACAACGAGATGCCGGCGAGACGGAGCCCGCGGTGATTACAGTGAGCGTCGCCAAAGCGAAACAGGATGGCCGTGAGAATCTGATTCTTGGTCCGGGCGATCTGGTTTCGGTCGAATCGACTGTCACCACAACGATGGTCGACGCAGTGCGAGACTTTTTCCGGGTATCCGTTGGTCTTACGAGTACTGCGTTCGCTTTTTAATGAGCGTCGCAACGCTCGCTACGGCGCCAACTCGTGCCTTGCATCCCCAACTTGTTCGCTATGCACGCTTCCTACAACGCTACGCCGCCTGCTTTGGTCGAAGATTCCGAGTCGACGCTTGATGCGGTTCGCGGCGTTGTTCGTTTTCTGCAGTTGCTGCAGCGTCGGATACACGTCGTTGGCGCCATTGCTTTGGCGGCATTCGCCATCGGGCTCGTTTACTTTCTACTCGCCCCCCGAGAGTACGAGTCGACGGCCAAGCTGATGATTCGTCAGCAAGCGCCCGACCAAGTCTCGAGCATAAGCGAGCAGTCTAGCTCCGACACGATCATGGCCTCGCAGCGTGAACTGGTGCGGAGCGCGAAGGTCGTGCAAGCCGCGATTGACGCGTTGCCGGCCGAGTATCGCGTCGACTTGATTAACGCGCCTCCGAGGGATTGGGTTGACGAAATCGCGGACCGCTTGCATGCGACCGCGATTCGCAAAACCGAGCACATGGAGGTTCGCTATCGCTCTGCTGATCCCGAGGCGGCATCGGCAGTCGTCGCGGCAGTCATCGACTCCTATATCCGCTTCGTAGAAAAGAGCCATCGCAACGGCGCGGCAGACGTCCTTGAAGCACTCAAAGGCGAGCGGGACCAACTGAATAGAAAGCTATCTGATAAACAGCAATCGCTGCAAACTTTTCGTCAGCGTATCGGCCACCTTGCCATGCAGCCGGATAGTGGCGTTGTAGAACCAATCATTAGCCGGGCGTTGATGCTTAATGAATCGGTGATGCGAGCCCAGGAGAAGCGTCTTGAGCTAGAGGCATCTCTCGCAACCGTGCAGCAGGCTATCGCGAATGGCGAAGACCTGAGGCGGCACCTAGCACTTATCGAAGAAGCCGTTGGCCAGCAAATGCTTCTTGCAGCGCTCGGCCTCGGAAAAGAGGATGCCGAGTTGCTCGTGAAACAGCAGCAGAGTCTCCTGGAAGCAGAAGGGGAGCTACGCAGGATTTCACCTTACCTCGGCCCAGGGCATCCAAAGACGATTGCCTTGACCAAGCAGATCGCAGCCACGCGCCAATATCTCGCAAGTTACCACGCAAACGCAGGCCAGAAATTCGACGCCATGGGTAGTGGAGAGTTGGCTCCACTGCTGCAGAATATGCTGGCTCAGTCGGTAACGCAGGCAAGAACTCGCGAACACCAGCTCTTGGTCTCGTTCGAGCAAGCTAGAGCACAGGCGGTTCGGCAAAGCGGAGATCTTGCCCAGCTGCAAATGCTAGAGCGAGAAGTCGCTCGCATTGAAAAGCAACACGACGTCCTGTTCGAGAAGATTGCAGCCGTCGACATTCATCAAGTTCAGGCGCCCATCCGGGTGCTTACGGTGCAAGATCCGCTGCCCAACGAGGCGCCGGTAAGCCCAAAGCTTCACGTTGCGTTGGGCGGAGCCACTGTCCTTGGACTTATTCTCGGGGCGATGGTTGTCTACGTGCAGGACCTTTTGGATGACCGCTTCGGTTCGCCAGAAGAAATGGCGAGCCAGCTTGGCGTGCCTGTCCTATCGCTGGTGCGTACGCTTGAGACCACCGGCGGGGTGGGATTGGATGCCGTCCAAATGCATCATGGCGGCGATGATGCCGAGCTCGAAGCGTTTCGAACGTTGCGTACTGCTTTGGCGTTGAGCGGCGATGCCTCGGACCGACTCGTCATATCCAGTGCCGAGCCGAGCGATGGCAAGACCACCGTATCCGCCAATCTCGCGGTATCCTTCGCACAAGTTGGAAAGCGGACGCTGGTCATCGACGCCGACATGCGGCGACCTGGCATGACCACACTGATGAACCTTAAGGGACAGCCCGGCCTGACCGATTTGCTGCTGGCGGAAGGGAGTGTTTCTCAGCTTGCCGAGCAGGTGCTGCACAAGACTGCGATCGAGCGACTCGACATCATCTCCGCGGGGCCACGCCGACCGGACCCAGCCGAGCTGTTGGCGGGACCCAACTTCGCGGACCTCCTCGCCTGGGCCGATGGCCGCTACGACCAGGTGCTTATCGACTGCCCTCCCGTGCTGGCGGTCAGCGATGCCCAGATCGTTGGACGCCTAGTCGACGGCGTAATTCTGGTCGTCAGTCCCGAGAAGAACCATCGCCGCTTAGTCTCCCGCGCTTGTGAAAGCTTTGTCGCTGCTAGCGTCAACTTGTTTGGCGTCGTCGCGAATCGCATCTCAGAAAAGACCGGCAGCGGTTATGGCTACGGCTATGGCTACGGCTACTCCTACGGCGTGGACGAACAGGACGACGAAGTCATAGCCCACGAATCTGACCAACCGTCTGCGGTGATTGCCGCCGATTGGAACGAACTAGCAGGCGGGGCGAAACTGGCTGACGATTTTGGCGAACAGCAACGTGCTGCCTAGTTCGCCGTCTATCCGGCAGTCGCGCTACATCTGCTGCGGCAGAGTACTTGGATGAAATTCCGAAAGCCATCGACGAGCGATTCAGCGACATCGACTGCCGCCGCGACTTGCTTGCATATTGTCGATGTCTGCCTCGCTTGTTGCCTGTTCGTCACGCCACTTTGGTTTGGTGGCCGCCATGATCTGGGCCGGCTGCTCTACGCCATCCCTGTTGCTATTGGCGTCGTAGCGTGGGGCTATCGATGCTGGCTACTACAGCAGCCGCTGGCAAGGAAAACAGCGGCTCACTGGTTGTTGCTGCTGGCCGTTTTGGTGGTCGCACTGCAAGTCATGCCACTGCCGCCGGCTGTTCTATCCTTGCTTTCGCCAGCGTTAGAACCCTTGGCGCCGGCTTGGACGCCCGATGCCGACTTCCCAATACAACTCGGCCAGTGGCGTACGCTATCGGTTACACCATCGGCAACCGTTGTCGGCCTGGGAGTGTTGGTGAGTCATGCCTTGCTCTTCTACTTAGCGTCGGAGCGCCTTCGTGACGAACGAGACATCCGTCGTTTACTGATGGGGATTGCCGCGGCTTCGGTATTCATGGCGGCATTCGGGCTTCTGCAGTGGCTAACTTCCAACGGCAAGCTGCTTTGGTTGTACGAGCACCCACGTCGCGTGATTGGCGCCACGGTTCAAGGGAGCTTCGCGAACCGTAATCATTTCGCCCACTTCGTCACACTTGGCATTGGCCCTGTACTGCTGGCGTTAAGCTCGGTTCGAAGACAAAATACGAAGCGAGCGCTGCAATCGTCGGGCATACAGAGCCATCGTGTTGCAAAAGTCCTTTGGTCAATTGCGGCGATTGTTTGCCTGATTGCAATCGTCTTCTCGCTCTCTCGTGGCGGCTTGATCGGATTGGTTGCTGCGGGGTCGGCGGCCGGCGCCGTGTTGCTGTGGAGAGGACTGCTCCAAAGACATCATGCTCTTGGGATCGGATGTTTTTTGGCAACCGCCCTCTTGGCGATTTCGTTCGGTAGAGTTGATCAGATTGCAGGTCGCTACCACGACTTGGCATCGGGTTCGATGGAAGAGCTTGATGCTGGCGGAGGGCGGCGTGAAATTTGGAAGGCCAATCTTGCTGCGGCGTGGGCGAACCCGTTGTTCGGCTACGGGGTGGGTAGCCACGCCGACGTCTACGCAGCGTTCATCGAGCGGCCTTTCATTACCGAGTTCACCCACGCAGAGTCAGGCTATCTCCATACGCTTACTGAAACAGGACTGGTTGGCGCCGTGCTGATGCTGGCGGCAATCGGTTTCGTTGCGTGGTGGTGCCTATATGGCGTCCGGCGAGAAACGGACGTCCAGCGGCTGACAATTTGGGCTGCGCTGATCGCGAGCCTAGCCGCAAGCCTTGTTCATTCTGTCGTTGACTTCGTGTGGTACATCCCCGCGTGTATGAGCACTACGGTGCTTCTTGCCGCTTGTGCTCTTAGGCTGTCGCAGTTCAGCTTGCAGAATTGCTCGTCAAAGGCGCCCGAGAGCGATGCGGTGGCGCCACAGAGCTTAAGGCTCGTTGCTAACCGTTGGGATACCCGTTGGGCTGTGGTCGGCATTGCGATGGTGGCGGCCATTTGGTCAGTCACCACGCTTTGGCGCCCAGGACTGGCGTCTTTGGCTTGGGATCGCTACCAGTCGGCGGCGGTCAAGGAAAGACAAATTCGCTCGGTCGCCCTGGGCAATCCCGGCAAGCCGAGCAGTGCGAAAGAAACCATGTTGCCGCTTCTCGGACGGCGGATGGTCCAATCCTTGGAAGAGGTAGTCCGTCTATATCCTGGTCATGCGCGGGCGCACTTACGGTTGGCAGGACGGCTGCAGCAGCAGTTCGAAGCGGACGTAGGAACAAGCACGAATGCAATTGGCATTATGCATCTCCGGGATGCAGCCCTAGCGTCACGATTTCCTTCGCAAGCAGCAACGATGGCTTGGATGGAGAAAGCTTTTGGGGAACGATCAGGAGCAATTCGTGCGGCCTACCAACATACTCGCACTGCCTTGGCGCTCGCCCCGCTGCAAGGCGACGCCTATGCTTACTTGGCGAACTTAACGTTCATGGCGCCGCCTGATGAGCGGGACATCAAGGCCATCTTCAATCAAGCACTGCGTGTGCGGCCACGAGATGGCGGCGTGCTTTTCGAAGCCGGACGCCAAGCATTTGTTGCAAACCTCCCCGACGAGGCAATTGGCTATTGGAAACGTGCCCACGAGACTCCGGGCGCCCATCGTTTGCAAATCGTCACTTTGCTGGCGCCCTACATTTCTGCAGAGGCGTACCTGCAAGAGTTTGCTCCCGACGCCGGGATCATGCGAGCCGTTTACCGCACCTTCCGTGAGCAAAAGGGAAATCTCGATACCGCCAGCGAACTGTTACCAATCGCCACGTATGCCGAGGCGCTGGGCACAGACGCCAGCGAGCAATCCAGGTCCGTCAAGCGGTGTGCCTGGATGTGGGCGTTGGCGGGGCAGATTCACGGAGAGATTGGCAGCCACGAAGATAGTCTGCGATGCACAGCGCGGGCGGTAGCTCTGATGCCGACGGATTACCCGTGCCGGCGCAGTTTAGCGATCGCCTGTGTAGAGGCGGGCCGTTTTGCCGAAGCGGCGCCACACGCGCGATGGTGCTTATCTCGCAAACCGAACGACCCACGCATGCGTCGGACACTCGAAGCATCGGAGCGTCAACGGCAGGCTGCGTTAGACATAGACGGTAAACAGCGGACGCACCACTAACGGCGTACGTGTTAGTCTCGCAACGCTGGCCTTATCATCTCGAGGCGATCGCCGTCACTGCTTGCAACTATAGCGAATCGATCACCATTTGGCCGATCTCGTCGGTGCCGTAGCCGGAGCGATCGAGGCTTTTGCCGGCGAACTTGGGGGTGACCTTCTGTACCGCGGCGCGGATCTGCTCGCCGCATTGCACGGCGGCGGCGTCTTGTTTGATGCGGCCTGTTTCGCAAAGCAACAGACCGAGCGAGTCGATCGTCGCGATCGGGTTGGCGAGATTCTTGCCGGCAATATCGGGCGCTGAGCCGTGAACCGGTTCGAACATGCTAGGCGCCACGCCGTCCGGGTTGAGGTTGCCGCTAGAGGCGATGCCCATGCCGCCGGCGATCGCGGCCCCCAAGTCCGTAATGATATCGCCAAACATATTGGGCACGACGATCACGTCGTAGACTTCCGGCTTGGTAACCATGAACATGCAGCACGCATCGACGTGGTGATAACCGGTTTCAACCGCCGGGTACTCCTCGGCAATTTCTTGGAAAGCCCGATACCAGGTGTCGCCCGCAAAGCTAAGAACGTTGGTCTTATGGACAAGCGTCAGGTGCTTGCGGTCGCGTGTTTTGGCGAGTTCGAAGGCGTAGCGAATGCACCGCTCGACGCCCATTCGCGTAGCAACCATCGTTTGGTTGGCGACTTCGTGCGGCGTTCCCTTGCGGACGATCCCGCCAAGGCCGCAGTACAGGTCCTCGGTGTTCTCGCGAACGCAGACGAAATTGATGTCGTCGCTCGTCTTGTCTTTAATCGGCGTGTCGATGCCCGGATACAGCGACACAGGGCGAAGGTTGATGTACTGATCGAGTTCGAAGCGTAGCTTAAGCAGGATCCCTTTTTCGATCACACCGCCGGCCAGCCGAGGGTCGTTGGGCAGCCCGCCCACGGCGCCAAGTAGGATGGCGTCGTACTTGCGGAGCGTGGCGATATCGTCGTCGCCGAGCACATGGCCCGTCTCGAGAAAGTGAGCGGCCGAGAAGGGGAACGACGTCGTTTCGTACTTAAGATCGCACGCCGGGGCAGCCGCTTTCAGCACTTCTAGCGAGGCATCGACTACCTCGGGACCGATGCCATCGCCGGCGATGACTGCGATTTTGTGTGTATCAGACATGACTTAACGAGTTGGGCGAAATATCTGGCAGGGCATCCGGAGTTAAAGACAGCGGATTCTAACGATTGTGGGTCGTGGCGGGCAGGGCTCGCGCTCGGCGGCGCCGGGCGTGCGAGTGCTTCGGTAACTTGTTACTTGCCTCTATTTGCGGTCCAAAACGGAGAAAGCAGTTTGACTTACCTACTCGCACGCAATTAAACTGAGAAGCCAGAGCGAGCGAACTATTTCCATAATTTCGCGGTGGAGCGTGTAGGTTATCCTGCCGCGATTGTGACCACCAAATTCTCTTCTTGGGGATGCCCCCGTAAAGGCGGTTCTTATGAGCTTAGGAAAGTCGGTTGTAGGTGCGGTGATCGGCGCAATCGGAGGACTTGGAGTCCAGGTCGGGGTCGAGTCGTTCGCCGGTGAGCAGTTCTGGTTGCCAGTCGTCACGGGCCTGCTGACAGGCTTGGGCGTTCGCAAGTTTGATCCCTCGGTAAAGTCGGGCGCCAGCTATCTGCGTGGTGCCGTCGCTGGATTGATCGGCTTGGGCGGCATTTTCGGCGGCATTCAGGCGTCGTCTCAGATGCAGGTCAAAGGACTTGCTGACGCAATAAAGACGCCTGTCGAAATCACACAGGTCGATCCTGTCGAAACCGAGGACGACGAAGAGGAAGAAACCGAAACCGAAACGGCGCCGCCGCCAGAGCAATCGCGAGAAGTAATTCGCGGCACCGCTGGTCCCGAAAACAAGACAGCCAACACCAAGCCCCGCGACTTCTCGGTATGGGACTTCGTAATGATTGGCCTGGGCATGTTCCTCTCTTACGAACTTGCACGTGGCAGCGCGCCGCACGCCGCGCAAGCAGGCGAAGAGGGCGAAGGCCAAGGCGATGCCGGTGAGTCCAGCGAGCCGGCCGCTGCTGAAGGCAATCCTGAAGAAGATAATCCTCAGCAGTAAGCTTTGCTGATTTTGGGCGACACGCTGCCTAAAGGCAGCCAAACGAATTGATTTGTCAAAGGCCCCCATCGCCGACGCGATGGGGGCCTTTTTTCGTTTCCGCCGGTCCCGTCGAGTTGACCGGCTGCGGCAAGCTGGCGGGCCAACGTCAGACGTTTGAGGAGGTTAGCACCCAACGTCCGATGTTGGTTGCGAAGGGGCGATATCACGCTACCGCTATCGATTCGACCTGCCCGCCCCCTTCGCCCAGGCAGCCCCCCGGACGCTGTCGTTTTGCCTCGGAGTTATCGCACGCGAGCCGCACCATGAACGAGTCGCAAAACCTCCGCGTCCATCGCCCGCAACCTGGCGCCAAAGAAAAGTCTGGCGCCAAAGTTCGGGCGACGCTTTATCTGCCTCCCGATCTGCTAGAGGAAGCACGGGACGCCGTCTTCCATCTGGCAGGTTACCCCGCACGGATGACGCTCACCAAACTGGCCGAGCAAGCCTTCCGCCAAGAACTCGACCGACTGAAGCAAACGTACAACAACGGCGAAGACTTCCCACAGCGCACGGAAGACCTCAAGGGCGGCCGACCCATCGCAGCCTAGCGAGGAATCGTAAGCATGTTTTCCCTCCCCGACGGCGTGTCGGCCCCTGTCGATTTAGGCAGTGCCGAGACGCACGGAGTCGGTGCACGTTCGCCCGACTCGACTGTTTCCCTCCCTCCCATTTCTATCACTAGCACCCGCAGCGACTCGGCCGAGGTCCGCCAACTTCGCCATCGTCTGCTCCAACTGATTCTCGAAAACCAGCACCATCGCGAAAATGAACGGCAGCGAAAACTCCACGCTCGCGATGCCAGTTGATTGCAGAACGACCGGCCAGCGTTGGACTACTGGTTCCGCATTCTGCGCACGCGCGATCGGTTTGCCACTCCTGCGTGGACTGGTTGTGGCCATCGTGCTTTGCACGTCGGCGACGGCCCAACAAGCGGCTCCGCGGCCGGCGGTCGCGCGGATCGTTGTGCAAGAACAGGGCGGCGCCGCGTTTGGCAGTGGCTCCCTGGTCGATGCACGGGGCGAGTACGGACTCGTGGTCACCAACTGGCACGTCGTCCGTGACGCCACGGGGCCGATCGAAGTCATCTTCCCCAGCGGCTTTCGAAGCGAAGCGCGGAGTTTGAAGCTCGACGAAGATTGGGATTTGGCGGCGCTGGTGATTTGGCGACCGCCGGTGATGCCTCTCCCATTGGCGACGCATGCCCCCCAGCCGGGGGAGCCGCTCACCATTTGCGGCTACGGTTCCGGCCTGTACCGCGAAGCCTCTGGCCGGTGCATTGATTACTATTCCCCCGAGATTGGTCTGCCGCAGGAACTGGTCGAGCTGAACGTTGAAGCACGTCAGGGTGATTCGGGCGGGCCGATCCTCAATGCGCGTGGCGAGATTGCCGGCGTACTGTTCGGGGCAGGGCAGGGCACCACGCTCGGTAGCTTTGGCGGCCGGGTGGGGACGTTCCTAGCGTCGCTTTCACCCGGCTTGCGGCCTGGGCGCCAGCCCGCCACGTCACCGGCGCTGCAGTCACCAAGACTAATGGCGCCGGTTCCTATGCAGCCATCGGCCGAGCCGGCGATGGTGGCAGTGGCGCCGAAGCCGACCCGGCCATCGCCGACTCCTTCAACTCAGCCGGCGCCAGCATGGCAGCAAGACTTAATGGCCGCATCGCCACAAGCCACGGCGCCAACAGTCTCGCAGCGATCGCCCAGCTTAATGCCGCCAACGTCGTCGAGCGACGCACCTGCTGGCGACGAAGCCTTCGTCGACTGGAACACGGCGCCAAGCATAGCAGCGGCGCCAACCATCGCCGCCGCCCCTGCCGCATCGACAACGTGCGAAGAAATCACCGCGGTCCAAACCTCCGTGCACGCCCCCGTGGCGGCCTTGCCGACCGACATGCAATACACTTCGGCGCCGGCGTGGTTTGATCAAGCGAAAACGATCTTCGCCGTCGTTGGTGTCGTCTTCGTACTCTTGCAACTCGTCCGTATGGTGACCTAAGCGTCCGCGGTGCTCACCAAACAGTCACCGAACGGTCACTTGTTCAGCTTAGCACGCAGGTCGGGCACGATCGCCTCGGGGACGAACCGAGCCAGTTCGACATCGCCCGCTAGTGGGGTGATCTGTTTGATGAGCGAACTGGAGACGTGCGAAAACTCGTCGTCGGCCATCAGAAAGACCGTTTCGATCGCCGGGTCGAGCTTCCGATTCGCGAGCGTCATCGTGAATTCGACTTCCATGTCAGAAAGCGAGCGGACGCCCCGGATGATGACTCGTGCCTCGCAGTCGCGAACAAAGTGAACCGCCAGGCCGGTGAACTTCTTCACCACGACGTTGTCCAGATCGGCCGTTACACGCTGGAGCAGTTCGACCCGTTCGTCGGCAGTGAACAGCGATTTCTTCTCGGGGTTGATGCCGACGCCCACAATCAGTTCATCAACCAGCGTGCTGCTCCGCTTGATGACGTTTAGGTGGCCTAGCGTCAGCGGATCGAACGAACCTGTGTAAACCGCTCGGCGAGACATGGCGTCAGCCTGTTGAGGGGGTGACGATGCGTGGCTAGTGGAAAAGGGCGTCGATTAGCCGATCGACATCGTCGGCATTGTTGTAACCATGGGGGCTAATTCGCAACCGTCCGCCGCGGCAACTGAGGGCGATGCCCGCCTCGAGGCACCGCTTGCGTGCCTCCATCGGATCTTGCCCAGGGACGGTGAAGGCGACGATGCCCGATCGCGGGTCGTGGCCATCGGGTCCAAGACGGCGGTGGGTAAGCACCTCGGCGCCGGCGGATTGGAGTCGTTCAACAGCAAGGTCCGAGATCGCCAGCACAGCCGTTGCCAATTCGCCAGGCGCCCATTGGGCAAGCAGCTCGAGACTGGCGCCCCAACCAATAAAGCCTGCCATGTTGTGCGAACCCCCTTCGTAGCGGGCAGCACAGTTTCGCAGTCGGTAGTCGATCGTCGAATAATCGTACCGACCGACGACGCTCGTGGCGCCCACGCCGATGGTCCGCAGCCGATCGAGATGTTCACCGCGAATATACGCCAAGCCGGCGCCCTCGGGCCCAAGCATCCACTTATGCCCGTCGGCAGCGAGAAAGTCGACCGGCGTCTGCGTTACGTCGAGCGGAAAGACCCCCAACCCCTGGATCGCGTCGAGAAAGAACAGTGCCCCCGCGGCGTGGGCGATCTCTACTAGTCGGTCGATGTCATGGCGGTAGCCTGTCGAGAAGCCACTCCAACTGACCGACACCACCCGGGTCCGCGAGTCGCAAGCCTGGCGAAGCTTATCGGGATCGAGGCGGCCAAAGTCGGTTTCGACAAATCGCGTTTCGACGCCGCGGTCTTGCTGATGCATCCACGGATAAACGTTGGACGGGTATTCGTCGCCCAGGATCACCACGTTGTCGCCGGTTCGCCAGTCGAGCCCTTCGGCGACAAAATTGATGCCGGTGGTGGTGTTGGCCACGAGGGCCACTTCGTCCGTATCGGCGCCAATGAGTGTGGCTGCCGATTGCCGTGTCCGCTCGACGCCCTCGTTCCAATCAAGCCAAACGGTATCACCAAGCTCGGCCGCCTGCTGGCTCCAATGAGAGAGGGCCGTGCTCGCAGGCCCGCTGAGGGGCGCCACCGCGGCATGGTCGAAGTAGGCAATTCGCCGCGAAATCGGCATCTGTGCCCGCATCGTATCGGGCGTCAAACGCGAGGCCTGAGGCGAGCCGGTCGGCGAGTTCGGCGAGAGGGCAGGGGAGTCCACGAGATTTTCTATGCCATAATAGAGGAAGTCAGGACCAACGACGCTGCTACCGATTTTAACGCCATACCCAACACGCAACCCAGCCCTGCTGATGCGAATTCCCGCCCCCCAGATCACGATCAACACCCTCCTTTGTGGATTGCTCGCGCTGCTGTGCGTGACGGGTGTAGCGCCGGGACAGTCGCCATCGGAAGCACGGCTGCTACGCAACCAAATGGTCGATCAGGAGATCGTCGCTGCCGGCGTCGCCAACGAACGCGTGTTGCGGGCGATGCGTGACACACCGCGGCACGAGTTCGTACCGCGGGCCCAACGCAAGTATGCCTACCTCGACATGGCGCTACCGATTGGTGAGCAGCAGACCATTTCGCCGCCGTTCGTCGTGGCCTACATGACCGAACAACTTGACCCGCAGCCGTCCGACAAGGTGCTAGAGATTGGCACCGGCTCTGGCTACCAAGCGGCCGTGCTTAGTCCGCTGGTGAGCAAGGTCTATTCGATCGAGATCGTCGGTCCGCTCGGTCGCCGCGCAGCGCGGACACTCAAGCGACTAAGGTATCGCAATATCGAGACACGCATCGGCGATGGCTACCTCGGCTGGCCCGAGGCGGCGCCCTTCGACAAGATCATCGTCACGTGCTCGCCCGACAAAGTACCACAGCCGCTCGTCGACCAACTGCGCGAAGGCGGGCAAATGATCGTCCCAGTCGGCGAACGGTACCGGCAGAACCTTTATCGCTTGACCAAGGTCGATGGCGAGCTAAAACGCGAGACGCTACGGGCCACCCTCTTTGTGCCTATGACCGGCGAGGCAGAAGCAAAGCGAGCAACGCAGCCCGACCCCACGCGGCCCAGCCTGGTTAACGGCGGCTTCGAATCGGTGATTGGCGACAACAACCTGCCCGAAGGCTGGCATTATCTCCGGCAAGGCGAAGTGGTTACCGATGCCGACGACGCGCCCGAAGGGAACAGCTACCTTCAGTTCCGCAACGAAGATCCAGGGCGAGCTAGCCGCGCACTGCAGGGCTTTCCCGTCGATGGTCGGCAAGTAAGTCGGCTGGCGATCCGCTGCCAGGTGCGGGCTGAGAACCTCCGGTACGGCCAATCCCATCGGCAGTGGCCGCGGGTAGTGATCACCTTCTACGACGACCGGCGGGCCGCCCTCGGCGATGCCCAGCTAGGCCCCTTTCAAGGCAGTTTTGACTGGACCGAGGAGCGATCGGTCGTCGCCGTGCCGCTGAAGGCTCGCGAAGCGATTATCCGCATCGGCCTCCTGGGAGCCCTCGGCGAACTCGCCCTCGACGATCTGCAGGTATCGGCTGCGGACTAGCGGTCGTCCGGCACCGCAGAGCACGCAGCACGCGAATTCCTTCTCAATCCCTGCCTGAGAGGGAGATTTCCCCTAAATCGCTAGTCGTCAAAAACGGCGGATTTATCCTAAATTGCTTGATCTGCCTCGCAGGCTAGGTATTCTGGGACCATTGGATGGGGGGAAGGCCGACCGCTAGCGGTCCGTTTTTCCGTATTCGTTTACCCGCAAGTGCCCGGAGTTGAAGGATAAGGAAATGAAATTACTCGCTTGGAATCGCGCATCGATGGCACTCGCCGCCGCCGTGACGGCCATGTTGATCGCCCCTGGGGGCGCCGATGCATTTTGGGCCAGCCACGGCAGTTACGGCTCGGGTGGCAGCTACGGATCCTACGGCAGCCGCGGCAGTTCGGGCGGCAGCTTTGGAAGTTACGGATCACGCGGCAGTTACGGCTCGTACGGTAGCTACGGCAGCTCGGGCGGTAGCTCCGGCTCGCATGGTAGCTATGGCAGTTCCGGCGGCAGTTCTGGCTCGCACGGCAGCTACGGGTCGCACGGTCCCGGGCCCTTCAAGCGACTCGCCGCTCACATTCGCGCTAAGCGAGCGTCACGTGGCAGTTCTGGTGGAAGTTCTGCAAGCTACGGTTCGCACGGCAGCTCGGCATCACACGGCAGCTCGGGCGCCACGGTGACCTACTATCACAGCAGTGCCGGCAGCCATGGTAGCTCGGCCTCGCATGGCAGCACCGGTTCGCACGGTAGCTATGGCGGCAGCTACTCGTCAGTCACCACATCGCACTCGCACGTGGTTGCTAGTACGCCCGTTGCTCCCTCGGCGCCCGTCGCTACCGGTAGTGGCATGCTTCGCGTCAGCGTTCCCGCCGATGCCGTGGTTTACGTCAACGACAACAAGACCACCAGCACCGGCAGCCAGCGGCAGTACGTGTCGAATGGCTTGAAGGAAGGCCAAAGCTACACCTACCGGGTACGCGTCGAGTACCAGGAAGAAGGCAAGGTGGTCTCCAACACCAAGACGGTTCGCTTGACTGCTGGCTCGGACCAGACGCTCGAGTTCGGTTCGCCAGCTGCGGTCGTTGCCGATGCCGATGAGACCGAAGCCGACAGCGAATCGACCGTTACCAAGCTATCGCTCCGCGTGCCGGCCGACGCCGAAGTTCGGTTAGCTGGCGCCCTGACCAAGCAGACGGGCGAACAGCGTGAATTTCTCACCACGCGTCTCGAAGCAGGCGCCACGTGGGAAGACTACACGGTCAGCGTAAAGGTCGAAGTCGATGGCGAGCCGGTCGTCCAGGAGCGGACCATCACGCTCCGCGGTGGCGAGTCGCAAGCCATGGTCTTCAACTTCGACGCCCCGGTGGTTGCATCGCTCAACTAGCGGTTGGCGATCCCATTGCTAGCCCGCTGGGTTGCTAGCACTGCAAGAATCGATCCCCGGCGCCGGCATTGACCGGCGCCGGGGTTTTTTAGTTTGCTACCGGCCTCAGTGCTGGCGACGGACCGACTCCCAAGCGGTAGACCTCGTCGCTGACGCCTCGTCAACGGAATCCATGAGCATGGCGGCCCAAAACCCCAAGCAGTCAAAGTCCAAGCCGGCGACAAAGCCGGACAGTGCGGGCGGCTGGAGTTTTGCCTTGCGGGCATCGCTAAGCGTGCTGCTGGTGTGGCATCTGTTCGTGCTGTTTATCTCGCCCCTGTCGGTATCGCCAACGTCGCCGCTGGTGGGCGGCATCGCCCAATCGCCATTCGTGCGGTGGTATTCCGACCCGCTCTACTTGAATCACGGCTACCACTTCTTTGGCCCCGATCCCCCGCTCGGTGGACAACTGGTCCGATACGAAGTGCGTGGCGACGATGGCCGCGTGGTTGCCGATGGCGAGTTCCCCAACTTGCAGCAGCAGTGGCCGCGGCTGTTCTACCATCGCCACATGATGCTGGCCGATCAGATGACCGGCATGGGCGTCTATGGCGACCCCCAGCGAGATCGCGAACTGATGCTGCGAGCCTACGCACGCCATTTGGTTCGTAAGCACGATGGCGTCGAAGCCCGGGTAGAGAACGTCTGGCATCGGTCGCTTCATCCGGCCGACGTTCGAGGCGACCTCGATCCGTCACGCGAGCCCTCGCCGGCGGACCCCAACGATCCGCAGTTTTATGAATCGGTGATGACGGTGGTCGAACGGTCTACCGGCGCCGAGCAGGTAGAGTTCGATCGGCCATTGTTGCCACCCTCTGCGACAGGGTCTGGCTACTCCGAAGAAATACCCATCGGAGTTGGCCGATGAAGGACCTCTTCGCCAGCATCACCGGCTACTTTCGCGACCTATGGTCGGCGTGGGATCGGTTTTGGTTTTCGCCAACCGATCCGTCGACGCTCTGCCTCATCCGCGTGCTGGTGGGGGCGATGCTGTTCTATACCCACTTGATTTGGTCGTGGGATTTGGCGGCATTTTTTGGCTCCAACGGTTGGCTGCCACAAGAGGTGATTGACGCCTCGCACGACATGCGATTCATCTCGCCAGAGAATCCACGCTGGCTGTTCAGCTACTTCGATTACCTGGGCGATGGTTGGCTGCTATGGCTGGTGCACTGTCTGAACCTGATCGTCTTCTTCTGTTTGATGATCGGCTTGTTCAGTCGCACCATGGCAGTGATCGCCTACGTGTCGGCCGTGTCATACGCAACGCACGTCACGCCCGGCGCCTTCTTTGGGCTCGACAAAATCAATTGCTTGCTCGTGATGTACGTGATGCTTGGGCCGTGCGGCGCCCGGTACTCTATCGATCGCCTATGGAAGCTTCGTAAGGGCGGCTCACGCGAGACGCCGCCCAGTATCTCTGCGAACGTCGCATTGCGATTGATTCAATTGCATATGTGCGTGATCTATCTCTTCTCGGGGCTCGGCAAGCTGCAGGGCGAACTGTGGTGGAATGGCTCGGCCACTTGGTTTGCGATTGCCAGCGTTGAGTATCGTTCGCTCGACATGACCTGGCTGGCGTGGTGCCTGCCGCTGGTTGACTTTCTGACTCACGCCACCGTCTTTATCGAATTGTTCTACTGCTGCCTGGTTTGGAATCGCTGGACGCGGCCCTGGGTGCTGCTTTCAGCCATCGGCATGCATGTGTTCATCGGTGGGGCGATGGGCATGATCACCTTTGGGCTGGTCATGATCTTCGGCAACCTGGCCTTCTTCTCGCCGGCGATCGTCCAGCGATTCTGCGACCCGATCGCTCGCCGGGTGACGCTCGCCCTGGTGGGGCAAGAGGCGCCCGCGGCCGCCAAGAGCTAGTCGCATTCTTCGCCAACGCCGCCGAACCCAGGGCAGGGCAGGGCGGTCGCTATGTTGGCGGCGGCCGTGGTATTGGTGACTGTGCAGCCAAGCGAGCAGCGGTGTCTCCGTGCACGCTGGCCCCCGCGGACTGTCGGCACGCCTACAGAACTCCGCTGGCCAGCTAGCCGCTTTGCGGGCGGGCAATTATACTTGCCGGACTATCGCCATTTCGCTTTTCAGGAGTCTCTGACGGTGTTTGAAACCATTGCCATCGTTGGCGCCACTGGCGCCGTGGGACAGCTCATTCGCCAGTTGTTGGTCGAACGCGAGTTTCCCTACAAGAAAATCAAGTTCTTGGCATCGGCCCGCTCGGCAGGGACGTCGATTGAGTTTCGTGGCGAAACGCACACCGTTGAAGAGATGACCCCCGAGGCTTTCGAGGATATCGACCTGGCGATCGGTAGCACGCCCGATCCCGTAGCGTCACGCTTCGCCCCATGGGCGGTCGAGCGAGACTGTGTCGTCGTCGACGAAAGTGGCTACTGGCGGATGGATCCCAAGGTGCCGCTGATTGTGCCCGAGGTGAATCCCGAAGCAATCAAGGACCATCAAGGCATCATCGCGAGTCCCAACTGCTCGACCACGCAGATGGTTCTGGCGATGAAGCCGCTGCACGACGCAGGCAAGATTCGCCGCGTGGT
>JBCDCL010000001.1:0-22707 GCA_039182175.1 Planctomycetota bacterium | reverse complement strand
CCCCTCGAACTGCTGCGAGACGCCGGCGTCGACATGGAAAGCCCCGAGCCGGTGGAGACGGCGCTCGATTACTTCGAGGGCTTGGTCGACCAACTCGACGCGTTGCTGTAGCCCTGCGTCGTTCGCGTCACTTTGAGAATTGGGCGCCGGCGTCAGACCTCTTCTTGGCAAGACCTCGTGCTCATGGTGGTTGTCGATCTAGCCACGCAGGATTCGTAGGCCACGAGGGAATCTCGCGAGTGGCCAAGAATGCTTCAAGCTGGCCTAAAACGGCGCGCTCAAGAGTGCTGCAGAAATTTTGTGATCGGCGTGGTAGAACGACAATTGCCGTGTTCTAACTCGCGGGGCTTCGTCGCCGTAAGTCGTTTGGCGATGGTTGTGAGCAAGGCATCTGTTGACGTAAAGCGTTACGTCGCGAGCGAAAAAAATTTCTAGCCGCCGCTGCGGAAATTATCTGAAAAAGATTTGTGCCACGCCGTTAGTTGCGGGTCACGAACGCCGTCAGCAAAGCTCCGAGCACTAGTCCGCCGCCTAGTACGCCGAGCATCGGCCACGGCGCCGAGCTGGCGTCGTAGGCCTCAAGCCCATGGCGGAAGTTCATTCCAAACACAGCTGTGAGTGTGGCGATTGGAAAGAACAATGCCGCCAGCACGTTGAGGCGGTGGGCGGCCTTCGCCTGGCCCCGGGCCGCTTTGGCTTGTTCCTCCGCTCGGCGGGCGATCACAAAGTCGAGCGTGTTCTTGGCGTCTTGCTGCAGGAGTTCTGCCCGCCGGTTAAGGGCATAAGCCCGGTCACGCAAGAGGATCAGTCCACGATCTTGCTTGACCGCCTGGCGAGCTTCTTTCAGCACTGCGTAGAGGTTGTGGCAAGAACGCAGCAAGGGCCCGAGCGCCGTCAGCAGTTGGAAGTAGTCCCGAGCGCCGTGGGCGTCTTCTTCCTTTTGGTCGAGCGCATCGATGGTCGCTTCGTACTGGTCGAGTAGTTCGCCGACAGGGTGCTCGTGATGTGCCATCGCCACCGGCTTCCACGCACCTTCGGGGTTTCGCCAGAACGTCTTGCCATAGCGAATGGTTTGCCCTGCCGCCGGTGGCGCGTGCAAGACGAGCAGCAGATGCCCGTCGGCCTGCATCAGGCGCTGCTTGCCCGCTTCATCCCCCATCCGATCCCGAAAGTCCTGCGGCACCTCCCACCCCGGCGGCAACAAGGGCTCCGCCACCGGCGGTTTCTTGGCAGAAGTCGTGTCGGACGCCATGTTCGAACCTCAACTTGCTGACCGCGGTCTATCGCTCATTCGTCAGTTCGCCAAAATGCTTGCTCTCTCACTACTCACTACTGACTACTGGTCACAATCTACCGGCTGATCCAATAGAAGGGTGTACCCGATTCGTCGACGCGTAGTTGGCCGCGTAAGCGTGCTTGAAATAGCAGCTTTTCGAAGATTCGCTTGTAGGATAAGCGAGATTTGGGCAGTCGGACATCGATCGTTGCGGGGTCGATGTCGTGGCGACGTAGTGCCGCCCGGTCCCACAGTACGGGCAGTTCCACCCGGGGCGTAATCGCCGCCATCGCTTCGGCTAGCGTGAAGCCGTCGATTTCGACATTGATCGCCTGCATCAAGTCGGGCGCGATGCTCCGCGGAGCGCCTTTTGCCGGATAACCAGCGGGCCAACGTTCGAGGTCATCACGCAGCGGTACGACGCTAAGCTGCACCGGCTTGCCAAGTGGTTTGATGGGTACCAGTGCGAGGTTGTCACTTTGCAGCGCAACGGTCAGGGCCGTGCCGACAGATAGAGTCGCAAGCTCATCGGCGATGGGTTCGGCGTCTTGCAGTGCGGCACGCGCCGGCCGGTCGATGGAGATCGCCATCGAGAGTTGTGTGCGAGCGTCGTCAATAATCGTTGCAAGGCGCTTGCCTTTGGTCGTCGTCCTGAGCGGAGTTGATAGAGCGTCGAAGACCGCTTCAAACTGTTTCTTCGTCAGTCCGAACGTGCCTTTGGCTTCCGTAACGCCCGCGGCGCCGTCGGCTGAGAGCGTTGCAAAGTAGTCTCTCAGGCGTGCCCGGTCGCGTCGAGTAAACGTTCCGCCAGGTAGCAGCAATCGGTCACGGCTCGTTAGGACGCCAACGACCTGATGAATCTCGCTTCGCCCACTGTTGATGGTCTCTAGCGAGGGCTGTTCGCCAGTTCGTGCGCTGCGAATGCGAACGCCGGTCACGCCGACTTCAGCAAGTAGTTGCAGCCACTCTTTAGGCGCGGTAGCTTGCGTGCCCCGTTTGTTGGCGATCTCCAGCGACACAACAGCTGCGCCTGCCGACAGCGGCGCCAACAATCCAGCGAGCAGCATCGCTGCGACCAGCGTTTTCGATCGACTTCTCATACGGAAAGTCTAGCACGAAGCCCTAAAGCGTATTCACAGTCCCTAGCCCCCAACCCCCAGTTCCATTTCAATGCCTCGTCCTGTCACCCTATTCACCGGCCAGTGGGCCGATTTGCCCGTTGAAGAGATGTGCCGCAAGGCGAGCAGCTTTGGCTATCAGGGCTTGGAACTTGCCTGTTGGGGGGATCACTTTGAAGTCGACCGAGCGGCAAAGGATCCTAACTACGTGGGCGATCGCCGTGACCTGCTCGACCGCTACGACCTGCAGTGCCATGCCATTAGCAACCACCTTGCTGGCCAAGCGGTGTGCGACGTGATCGATCAGCGGCACCAGTCGATTTTGCCGCCGCATGTCTGGGGCGACGGAGAACCAAACGGGGTCAATCAGCGGGCGGCGGAAGAAATGAAACAGACGGCCCGCGTCGCCCAAAAATTTGGCGTCGACGTGGTGAACGGTTTCACGGGGTCGAGCATTTGGCATTTGCTCTACTCGTTTCCACCTGTGCCTGAGTCGATGATTGACGGTGGTTTCCAGCAGTTTGCCGACCGCTGGAATCCGATTCTCGACGTCTTCGACGAGTGCGGCGTTCGCTTTGCACTCGAAGTGCATCCTACGGAGATCGCCTTCGACATCCACACCGCGCAGCGGGCGTTAGAAGCAGTGGGGCATCGCGAGGCGTTTGGGTTCAACTTCGACCCCAGCCATCTGATTTGGCAAGGCGTGGACCCGGTGGAGTTCGTCCGCGCGTTCCCCGACCGCATCTACCATGTGCACATTAAGGATGCGATCGTCACGCTCAACGGCACAAGCGGCATCCTGGCGAGCCACCTTAACTTTGGTGACCCGCGTCGTGGCTGGGACTTCCGCTCGCCTGGTCGTGGGGGCGTTAACTTCGAAGAGATCATCCGCGCCCTGAATGTGATCAACTACCAAGGCCCGCTTTCGGTCGAGTGGGAAGACAGCGGCATGGATCGCGAGCATGGCGCCACCGAAGCCGCCGAGTTCGTCAAGCGAATCGACTTCGCGCCAAGTAGCGTCGCCTTCGACGCCGCGATGGCGGATCAGGGCGAGGGGTAAATGGCAAAGTAGCTGGCGACTTTCGCGTCGCCGCGGCAGCGACAACCGTTCAGGCGCTGCGACGGGCGTAAGCTACAATAGGAGCATGGCCCGTTTGCTTCTATTTCTGGCGGCTTTGGTCGGCACCTACTCCTCGGCGGCACTTGCCGTCGAGACGTTGGCGGTGGCGCCTGATATCTATGCTCCGCAGGCGACAAAAGCTGTCGATGCCGATGCGGCGGCGGAGCTACTCACGCAAGCTAAGCAAGCCGCTGATGCGGGCCGGGTGTCTACGGCCTTGCAACTCGCCACGCAAGCTTTGGAGCACGATCCCGACGAGCCAACTTGTCGGCACGTTCTCGGCTACGAGCACATTGACGGGCAGTGGCTCACAGCATTTCAGCAGCGGCAGATTCGCCGCGGGCTGGTGTGGGACGCACGCTATGGCTGGCTAAAGTCAGAAGATCTGCCTCGTTACGAGGCGGGCGAACGTCGCGATGGCCGGCGTTGGTTTATCGCCACCGAAGATGCCAAGCGACACACGACGATTGCCGATGGCTGGCAAGTTCGCACCGATAACTTTCAAGTGACGACGAATCATAGCCTCGAAGCTGCCGCCAGCCTGGCCGCCGAACTAGAGCAACTCTTCCAGGTGTGGCGACAACTCTTCGCAGGCTATCACTTGGGCGATGACGAAGTGCGGGCCCGGTTTGCCGGAACCAAGTCGGCCCGCGTGCGTGCCAAGCCGATGAACGTGATCTATCACCGCGACGAGTCGGGCTATGTTGCCGCGCTGCGGCACAAACAGCCCCGCATCGCCGAGACGCTGGGCATCTATTTCGACGACCTTCGAGAAGCCCACTTCTACGCCGCCGGTGATGCCACGAACAACGACTCCGCCTTCCGAGCCACCCTTTACCACGAGGCTGTGCACCAACTCTTTCAGGAGAGCCAGCGGACCAAGCGAGGCGTCGGCAGCAAGCACAACTTTTGGGCGGTGGAAGGCGTGGCGACTTACTTTGAATCGCTTGTGCTCGGCGATGAGGGCACGTTTACCATCGGTGGGCCGAACGCCGGGCGACTGCCATCCGCACGGCGGCAACTGGCCGAGGGCAAACTCGTGCCGTTTGGCGAGCTAGCATCGCTCGGCATGGCCGACCTGCAGCGACGGGCTGACTTGCCAGCGGTCTACAGTCAGATGGCCGGCATGGCGACCTATCTCATGCATACGGGCGACGGACAGCATCGCGAGGCGTTCGTCCGCTACCTGCGGGACTTGTATACGGGCCGGGCGAAGAGCGCCTCGCTGTGGAACGAACTTGGCGAGTCGGCTGAAGCGGTCCAGCTTGACTACGTGCGGTGGTTACAGCGGTTGCCGAACTGACGCAAACCGGCTATTTTTCCCTCTCCAAGCAGCGAAACGTCTCGCCGCCTCTGCCGATCCCGTTGTGGAATTTCGCCGATGCTCCCGATCCTTGCTCACCTAACGCCTGTCGATATTTCTGTGGTCATCGCCTCGTTTGTGACGGGCTTAGCCGTCGGCGTCGTGGGCGTTGTCGCCTGGGCTCGCCGCGGCCGCTGAGCGGGCAGCGAGTCGTTCTGCCGCAAAGCCGGTGCGTTGACCACCGGCCCGCCAGCCGAGTACGATACGGATCCCGCCGGATGATCGACGCGTATGGTGGCTATAGCTCAGTTGGTTAGAGCGCCGGATTGTGATTCCGGAGGTCGTGGGTTCGAACCCCATTAGCCACCCCTTTCTTTTCGAAGTGCAGCGAGAGATAGTCGCCTCTCGTTCTTTGGCTTCTTGCCTTGTCACCGCGAGATCGTTGCACGGCTGAGCTGCGTCGCGTGCGTGCCCTCGAAGCCTATGGGCGAAAACGCTCGCACCATGGCCTAATTGCTGGCGCGTCGTCCCCACTTGGCGTACGCAATATGACCTGGGTCGACCGCACGAAAGCGGGCCCGGGCCGGCATATCGATAAAGGCGGATAGGCAGCGCTCTCTGCCGCATCGCCGGCGCCAGATTTGCAATCTCTTCTGCAATGTCAAAGTGGGCCCCTTTTGTCTTCTTCTCGAAAGGAACCAAGCGATGTCACGCAGGCTGATTACTCGCACCGCGGTTGTGGTGCTTTTAGTGGGAGTCGGCGTCTTTGTCGGAGCGAAACCTGCCGAGGCGCGACGCATGAGATGTTGCTGCGAGTACCAACCCGTTTGCCAAGTATGCTGGATCGAGCGTTGCTGCTGCTACCAACCGGTCGTTAAATGCTGCGATCCATGCGTCAAAGTGGAGCGATGCTGCCGACCAAAACGGTGCTGCTACCGCGTGTATCGATGCCGGTAATTGGTGAGGGAGCAGAAGCTGTGCGGTGTGTCTGCGTGGGGAGGGCGGGCACGCCGCCTTTCGTTTGGTGAGTCAGGTTGCGGAGCGTGTTGGGATGACCGCATCGTCACTATCGTCGACGACAACCGCCGAGATCGTACGACTGCTCGCTTTGCCTGCCAGTTATGGCGACGGCTCGACGAAAGTCGACATGATCGAGACGCATCTCTCATATGTCTTCCTGAGTCGAACTCTGGCGACGAAGCTGAAGAAGTCAGTGCATTTTCAGTTTGTTGACTTTTCCACCGCAGATGCAAGACGGGCGGCATGCGAGGCAGAAGTCAACTTGAATCGGCTGTGGTCCGACGACGTCTACCACGGCGTTGTCGCCATCACACGAGAAGCCAATGGTCGGCTGGCGATCGGCGGAGAAGGCGAACCTGTTGAATGGGTTGTGCAAATGCGACGATTGGCCATAAGCGACTCACTGCAGCATCGCTTGAAGTATTTTCACGTCACCCCGGCTGAGGCGGGATCGCTAGCGGAATACCTCGTCTCTAAATACCTGTATGCCCCGCGGATCCGTCTAAGTCCACACGATTATGTCGAGCGCGTCCGTGATCATCAGCAAGCCAATACACGCGACCTATTGGCGACTGCAGAGACTAGCGAGCAGCCTCGCATCTTGCGAATTCAAAGTGGTTTGGCAGGATTGCTTTGGATCCAGCGCGAGCTGTTTGAAGAGCGAGCCGCTAGTGGCCGAATCATCGCGGGTCATGGCGACTTACGCCCCGAGCATATCTTCCTTGAGTCGCCGCCTCAACTGATCGACGGTATCGAGTTTTCCGAGGAACTGCGGACAGTCGACGTGCTCGACGAGCTGTGCTTCTTGCAGATGGAATGCGAGCGGCTTGGGGGCCACCACGTGTCGCACGCGATCCTAGAGGCGTATCAGCAACAGTTTGACGAAGTACCATCGGCGGCGTTGGTCGACTTCTACAAGGCGTACCGAGCCACCGTGCGTGCGAAAGTAGCCGCTTTGCAGCTCTCACAGACGCCTGGCAACGCTAACAAGAAGTTGCTGAGTGACTTGCGTAGTCACCTGACTTGGGCCGACAGCTTTGCCCAGCGGTTGGGGCGTCCGTGGTTAGTAGTCGTCTGTGGCTTGATGGGTACCGGCAAGTCGACCCTCGCCGGCGCCATCGCCAAAATGGCCGGTGCATCACATCTGCAAACCGACGGTATTAGGCAACGTCTGTTCGGCCCAAGCGCAAGTCCGGCAAGGTACAAAGCAGGCCACTACACCGATCGAGCGCGGCGACAAGTGTACGACGCATTGCTTGCGGAAGCGGCCGACACACTAGACCGCGGTGTCTCGGTTGTCCTCGACGGTGCCTTCCTGTCTAGCGAGCTTCGAGAGGCGGCGGAAAAGATTGCCAGCCGGCGTGCTGCGTCGGTATTGTTTGCCCAATGCACGGCGCCACGAAGCGTGGTGCTGCGACGATTGGCCCGTCGCGAACACCTCCGTAGTTCGGAGTCAGAAGCCCGCCCTGAACTGTATGACCAGCAAGCGGCCGAGCAGGAGTCTTTCGATGCGTCGGATCGTCTCGTGCGAGTCTCCACCACCGACCCAGTGGAGCAGCAACTGGAATCGATCAGGGTCGCCTTGCGGGCAATGGAAAGACTGTAGTCGTGGCGTAAATTCGCGCGGTTGGTCCAGAATTTGCGGCAGGAATCACACGAGGAGCCGTTGGTTCGCATAACCTCCAATTGGGAGCCAAGATCATGCCTGCCGAGCAAGTTTACGATGTCCTCCAATGCACACGGCAGCTTCATGCCGACGCCGCTGACTACTTCGCGCACCTCGCCCAGCGAAGCCATCAGCAGCGGGCAAAAATGCTGCTCGGTTATCTAAGTACGCACGAACAGAAACTTGCTAGAACGATCGATGCTGTGCTCGAAGACGCCGAAGATCGTGTGCTCCGCACCTGGGTTCAATCAACCGATGGCGCCGTGCACCTGAAGGACGCTCTCGAACCGGAAGACGCGACGGCCCCAGAGGCTTCCTTCGATGAGTTGGTCGAACGTGGTCTGCAGATCGACGACGCGGCCGTTCGGCTGTACGAAGATCTTGCGTTGCGCTGCGAAGTCCCACGATTGAAAGGAACGTTCGAGAACATCCTGCAGATCGAACGCCAAGAGGAGAAGCAGCTAGCGCGGCAGACACTTCGCGGGATGGACCTGTGATTAGCACTGTGACAGGTTTGTCGAGATAGCAGAGTAAAAGCGATTAGCAGATTCTTGGCAGCGGGGCGCCGAGCGGTTCGTCGAGCGGCATCTCTCGACCAAGCGCTCTGGTGACGGTCACCGGCACTAAGTCGCGGGATCGGACTTCGCCGATTCGCACGGAATGTGCCGTCGGTTCGAACTTGCGGAGCACTTCGATCGCCGCCTTAGCGTCGCCCGGGCGGACAGCGACAAGCATCGTTCCCTCGTTGGCGACATGCAGTGGGTCGAGACCTAACACTTCACAGGCGCCACGGACCTCTGGCGTGACAGGCACGTTTGCTTCGCAAATAGACAACGTATAGCCGCAGTCTTCCGCCCACTCGTGCAGCACCGCGGCCACGCCGCCACGGGTTGCGTCACGCATCGCTCGGACGTCGATCTTTGATCGAAGCAGTGCCTGGCACGGCTCGACAAGCGATGCACTGTCGCTGGCTGGCGCCGGGTCGAACAGCAGCCCATTTCGCGCTGCCATCACCGCCAGCCCGTGCCGTCCGATCGGACCGGTGACCACCAGCTCGTCGCCAATTTCGAGCGAATGCGCACCATGCGGGGCACGGTCACTCAATACGCCGATACCCGTGGTGTTGATAAACACACCATCGGCGGCGCCGCGGGGAACGACTTTCGTATCTCCGGTCACAACCTGAACTTGCGATTTGTCTGCCGCGTTAGCCACGCTATTCAGGATGCGATCGAGCAACGACAGCCCGAAGCCTTCTTCCAAAACCAGTGACAAGCTTAGGAAACGTGGCGTGGCGCCGACAACGGCGAGATCATTGAGCGTGCCGTGGACTGCCAGGCTGCCAATGTCGCCGCCCGGGAAAAAGAGCGGCGAGACGACAAAACCATCGGTTGTCATCGCGAGCGGACCGTGCAAGTCAGGCAGGGTTGCAGCGTCTGATAGACCCTGAGTGCCCGCGTCTTTGAAGTGCCGAAGAATCTGCTCGCGAATCAACCGACGCATTAGGCGGCCCCCTTCGCCGTGGGCGAGTTGCACACAGTCGCCCGCTTGGGTCGGGACCGCGCAGGAAAGGCTCGTGGCTTGGGTGATTGCATCAGCCATGGCAAGGGCTCTGCGTGGTGTCCAGGGCAGTCACTCGGGCGTATTGGTAGTAGGCTGCGCACGCCCCTTCGGCGGAAACCATCGGGGCGCCGAGGGGCGACTCTGGTGTGCAGCGGTCGCCAAAGTGTTCGCAAGCGGTGGGTTTGATTCGGCCCGAAAGTACCTCACCGCTGCGGCAACGAGAGTTGGCCATCAATGGCTCTGCCTGTGATTCAAATCGACGCCGAGCGTCGAACTCACTCCACTGCGGCTTGAGTTGCAACCCGCCCGCCGGGATCACGCCCATCCCACGCCATGCACGATCGCACGGCTGAAAGACGCTCGCCACAAGCCGCTTGGCAGACGGATTTCCATCTTCTCGAACGCTACGTTCGTACTCATTGCAGACGCAATGACGATCCGCTTCGAGCAACTGCACACTTCGCTTAATGCCGGACAGCAGATCAAAGGGTTCGAAGCCAGTGACGACAACCGGCGTGCGAAGGCTTCTTGCGAAGTCACGATACTCTCGATAACCGGTCACCGTGCAGACATGGCCGGCAGCCAAAAAGCCTTGGATGCCATGGCCATCGTTCTGCACAAGTTGCTGCATAGCGGGCAACACACGCACGTGCGACACCAGCAGTGAGAGATTCTTCAGCCCCTGTCGTGCTGCTTGACGCACGACGAGCGCAGTGGCCGGCGCCGTGGTTTCAAATCCGACTGCCAGGAAGATGAACTGTTCATCAGGCCGCTCTTCAGCTAGCTGCAGCACGTCGAGCGGCGAGTAGACAAATTGGACCTTTCCGCCACCAGCCCGGGCTTGTTGCAGGCTCTCGCGACTGCCCGGTACACGCAGCATGTCCCCGAAAGAGACGACCGTAATGCCCGGTCGCTTGCAGAGATCGACAGCAAAGTCTAGGTCCTCGGCGGGTGTTACACACACGGGGCAACCAGGTCCGTGGATCAATCGCACGGCGCCTGCGAGCGCCTGGTCGATGCCATGACGAAGCAGGCCGTGCGTCTGCCCTCCGCAGACTTCCATCAACGTCCACTCGACAGTCGCCGAAGTACGAATCTCTTCCACTAGCCGCTGGCAGGCGTTTGCCGAACGATATTCATCGACATACTTCACGGCAATGCTCCGTCAGGTGGAAGCGTCTCGCCGTTCGGAAGAGGCGTATTTGTCGGCGCAACGTCCGTTTCATTTAACTCGATGAGCAACTTGCTCAGGCGGATTGCTTCCGACTCGTCGATTGTTGCGATCGCGACGCCAGCGTGGATGAGCACGTAGTCGTTCACGTTGGCATCGGGAACGCATGCCATGTGGGCCTCGCGGCGGACACTTTCGAACTCGACGATGGCCCGTGCGGTGAGGGCATCGCGATCGATCCACTCGACGACTTTCCCTGGTACGGCGAGACACATCAGGCACTCCGCATCTCGAGCTAGGTGAATTCTCTTTGGCTGGCGATGGCGAGCTGGCCGGCAGCGAGGCCCCCGTCGTTGGGAGGAATCACGCCGGGCAGCCCCAGGCGTTGGGGCGAATCCCTCCATGCTTCTACGAGCAGTTCCGTGAGTAAACGGTTTTGAAAGACGCCGCCCGAAACCACCGTTGGCAGCGGCGCGTAACGCAAGCAGACCTCGCAAATGGCGTTGGCTAGTGTGCGGTGCAGTCGCATCGCCATTGTCGCTGGGTCAACGCTCGCAAGTCGATCGGCGATGAGCTGCCGAAGCAGCGGCCGCCAGTCGAGTTCGATCGTCTCGCCCACTTGCAAAGGTAGGGAGTAGACGCCTATCGCCGACGAATCAGCCGTCGATTCGAGCCGCATCGCCAACTCGCCTTCGTAGCGAGCGTTGCGGCAACCCAAGATGATGACCGCAGCGGCGTCAAAGAGACGACCCGCACTGGTCGTCGTGGGCGACCACTCTGTGTGGGTCGCCAAGCGTTCGACGTTTCTGACTAGCTGCGGATTGTCCGGAAAAAGATTCAGCTCGTGGAGCGAATCGATCGCGTCGATTTGAGACGCCATCGCGATGGCAATCCGCCACGGCTCACGGATCGCAGCGTCGGCGCCCGGTAGGGTGAACGGGCGAAAGTGGGCCACTCGTCGGTAGCCGGTCGCCGAGGCGAGCAAGAACTCCCCGCCCCAGATGGTTCCGTCCGGCCCCCAGCCAGTCCCATCCCAGGCAACGCCGAGTACCTCACGATCGAGCCACCCATGCTCTAGCATTCCTGCCACGATGTGGGCGTGATGGTGCTGAACTGCCACTGTGGGCGTTGGCTGATTCATCGCCCAAGTTGTCGTGGCATACTCCGGATGTGCGTCGTGAACGATTCGTCTTGGTTCGAAGCGGTAAAGATGCTGGCTGTCGTTAGCCTGATCTTCGAAACGTTTTCGCGCCGCGACTGTATCTTGATCGCCAAGGTGGGCGCCGAGCACCGCCTGGGCTCCGTTAGACCATGCCGTCGCGCACTTCATATGCCCACCGACCGCGAATTGCGGAACGGACGCGTCGAGCGTAAGTGGCAGCGGAGCTAAGCCGCGGGCGAGGCGAATTGTTACCATTCGGCCGGCGATCACGCGCACGACGCTGTCATCAATCGGCCGCACAATCGCACGATCGTGATGCAGCCAGCCATCGCAAACACCTGCGAGTTGCTGCTGGGCTGCTTGTAGCTCGTATTCAATCGGCTGCCCGTCGATATTGCCACTCGTGCAAACCAGCGGCCGCTCGACTCCGCGTACGATTAAATCGTGCAGCGGAGTCGAAGGAAGTAGCAGCCCTACGGTGTTCAAGCCGGGCGATAGGCTTTCTGCCAGACAGTTGCTCGGCTGGCTTGCGAGAATGACGATCGGATTGCTCACGTCGGCCAGCGCCGATCGTTCAGACTCGTCAATCTGGGTGAGCTGCTCTGCCGCCACGAGCGATTCGACGAGCACGGCCAGCGGTTTGGCGGGGCGGCGTTTGCGGAGTCGAAGCTCTCGTACGACCGACTCGTGCGTGGCATCCGCCAGCAATTGATAACCGCCGACGCCGCGGAGGGCTACGATTTGCCCGTCGCGCAGGGCGGCAACTGCCTGCTCTACGGCCTCTCCGCCTTGCAAGCCTGTTGAGCCATCCACGGAAGACCACCAGACTTGCGGACCACACTCCGGGCAGGCATTGATCTGAGAGTGCCCGCGTCGGTCAGCAGGATCGTCGTGCTCCTTGGTACAGGTCTCGCACATAGCAAACGGCTTCATCGCTGTGTGGTGCCGTTCGTAGGGCAAACTCTCGATGAGGCTGTAGCGAGGACCGCAGGCCGTGCAACTCGTGAACGGGTAGCGGTAGCGTCGATTAGCTTCGTCGTGAACTTCTTCGAGACATGCTTGGCAAACAACACGATCTGGCGCCACGTGCGTCGCGAGGGGGCCATCGGTGGCGTCGACCACCACGTCGAAACCTCGGAGACCCACTGCCGAGGACGAAATCGACTGCAAGCTTTCAAGCTGCGCTTCATAAGGCAAACGATTGGGAAGCAATTCCGCAAAGGCTTCGACGTCCGCCGCCGTTCCTTCTACCAGCACCACAACTCCCTCGGGGCGATTGGCGACGGCGCCAGCCAACCCAAGCGACCGAGCAAGCCGGACAATCGCGGGCCGCACGCCTACGCCTTGCACGCGACCCTGCAGTACGATTCGGCGTGCAACCACAGGACCTTCTGTTTCCGACCGACGCAAACACGATTCTGCGGTAGCTGGGGGCGTTGCGTTCATCGCTCGCTTGCCTGAAATACTTGCGATTGCAGCTTGGAGTGTTCATTCGTGAGATAATCAAGCCAAGGCTCTAGGCCTTGGCCGGTGGCCGCCGATAGGGGCAGGAACGCCAAGTCAGGTTGAACCTGCTGTGCATCATCGATCGCATCCGCGATGGAGAAGGGAACGTGAGGCAGGAGATCAATCTTGCTGATCACCACCGCATCGCTGGTGCGGAACATCTTGGGATATTTCCCCGGCTTGTCATCCCCTTCGGTGACGCTGTGCAAGACGATCCGCAAATGCTCGCCCAGATCGTGCGACGCAGGACAAATGAGATTGCCGATGTCTTCGATGAAGAGGTAGTCTAGCGTCTGGTGCGGAAGTTCGGCGTACGCATCCGCAACGAGCGGGAATTCCAGGTGGCAGGCGCCACCGGTAGTGATTTGCCGCGTCGAAGCCAATGGCGCCAGGCGGCGTCCGTCGCGATCAGTTTCCACATCGCCAACGAGCACTGACACTCTCTTTGGCGAAGCCAAACGGCGAAGCGTTGCTTCGAGCAGCGAAGTCTTGCCCGAACCCGGCGACGAGACGAGTCGCACCACCAGCGTTGCGCGTTCGGTCATTTGCTCGCGAAACGCGCGGGCTGCGGCTAGGTTTTTCTCGCGTAGGTCCTTCTTGACCGCGATCATATGCTTCGGTTTCATGGCTAGGCCCGCTGAGGGCTCTCGTTGGCCCTTGTGAGGTTGAGTTTGACAAAGTGCGTCGCACAACTAATGCAGGGGTCGTAGCTGCGAATGAGACGCTCGCAGCTGCCGGTCAGCTGGTCGTCGGCTTGATCGATCGATGCCTCGAGCAATTGCCGTAGGTCGAGTTCGATCTGAGCTTGATTTTGAGAAGTCGGGGGAACAATCTTCGCCTCGGCGATCTTGCCATCCGAACGAATCGCATAGCGATGGTAGAGCAGCCCCCGCGGCGCCTCGGTAGCGTGCATGCCAACAGCGTCGCGTGGTGAATACTCGACACGGGTGATCGCCGGTTCCACTTGATAGTCTCGAATGATGCAGATCGCCTCCTCGAAGGCGTCGATCAACTCGAGCATCCGTGCGATAACGCTCTGGTAGATGCTGGCGGCGGCCCAATTTACCCGGCAACGCTGGGCCTCGCGTTTGGCGATGGGGCTTAGCTGATCAAAGCACAGATTGATTCGCGCCAGCGGTCCGACGAGATACGCCTCGTCCCCAGGCAGCATCGTACTGTGCAACGCCGTACTATGAGCAACTTGCCGCTCGCGAAAGTGCTGCTCGTAGTCTTCGATTGCGATATCCAATCCGCTGAGCGAAACCACCCGCCCCGTATTCATTGGGTACTCGTCCGTGTGACGGAGGGAGACGTAGTCGTACGTGCCGCTAGGCTCAGGGAAATCGAGGCGTGCGATGAAATGCAACGCATCAACGCTGGCGGCAATCGCGCGTTCGAGGCTGGGTAAGAGCGATTTTAAAGCTGTCTGGCTCGGCGCCCGGTGAAAGCCGCCAATAGCTGCATTGATGGGATGCACAGCCCGGCCGCCGACGATGTCGAGCAGTTGATTGCCGACCTTCTTAATCTGCAGACCGCTTTCAACAAGCTCCCGATAGTCTGCGGCCATGCTGATCGAACTCTCGTAGCCGAGGAAATCCGGCAGATGCAGCAGGAACACATGGACGCTGTGGTTGGTGATCCATTCGCCGCAATAGAACAGACGCCGCAGAGTGTTGATTTCGTCGGTAACGCGAATGCCAAGCGCGTCCTCCATCGCCTGACAGGCGGTCATTTGATACGCCACGGGGCAGATGCCACAAATACGAGCGGTGATGTCGGGCGCCTCTTCCAACGGTCGGCCTCGGAGCAGACCTTCGAAGTAGCGTGGCGGCTCGTAGATGTTCAGTTCGACTTGTTCGACAACGCCATTGCGAATCGTGGCATTGAGCGCTCCCTCGCCTTCGACGCGGGTCAGAGTCTTGATCGCCAACTCGCGACGGTTATTCATGGTCGGCCCTCTCTGGATCAATCGCATCGCCTGCTTCGCGAAAGGCTGATGCGTATCCGGTGTAGCCACGAACAAGCGGCAGCAGTTCCTCTCCAGATGCCTCGCCTGCTTGATACTGATCGAGAAGCGGGACGACGTTCGCAGTCGGATGCGGACCAAAGCAGCCAAAGCAACCGCGGCCAAAGCTGGGGCACAGGGCGCCGCAGCCCGCCTGTGTCACCGGTCCCAAGCAGGGCACGCCCCGCGACACGGCTAGGCATACCAACGAGCGGCGTTTGCATTCGACGCACACGCTGTAAGTCGCTGGGCGAGGCGTCGCGCCGCGTAGCATCGCTGACAAGAAGGTCAGGAGCTGCCCTTTGTCGATCGGACAACCACGTAACTCGTAATCGACCTTCACATGAGCCGCTACCGGAGTGCTGGTGGCGAGCGAATCGACAAAGGCCGGTTCGGCGTACACATACCGCTGAAACTCTGCGTGGTCCGCCCAGTTGCGGAGCGCCTGGATGCCACCGGCGGTCGCACAGGCGCCAATGGTCACGAGCGTACGACACTGCCGCCGGACTTCTTGGATGCGATCGATATCTTCCGCAGTAGAAATGGAACCCTCAACCAAGCCGACGTCGTAGGGACCAGCCACTTGGCGAGATCGGGCTTCGGGGAAGTATGCCACGTCGAAGCAATCGGCGATCAACAACAGCTCGTCCTCAAGGCTCAACAGCGAGAGTTGGCACCCGTCGCACGAAGCGAATTTGAAGACGGCGATTGTTGGCTTGGCGGCCATCAAAGGTCTTCCAAGTTTAGGAACGGGGCGATCGTCTCGTAACAAACCACCGGACCGTCACGACAAAGCAGTACCGGTCCGATTTGGCATCGGCCGCAGAGTCCCATACCGCAACTCATGTTCCGTTCCATCGCAAGGAAAATGTTTTGTGACTTTGCAGATCGTTGGAAGGCCTCTTGAACGGTGTAACGCATCATGATCTCGGGCCCGCAAATGAACACTGCGGCTGTTTCGAAGTCGGCGTCGAGCGTGTCGATCAATCCCGGAACGACACCCACCGGACCATCCCATCCGAGTGCGTCCATGTCGACGGTGACGGCTACCTCCAGATCGTTGTCTCGCCAACTTTGAAATTCATCGGCAAAAAGCAAGTCGTTGGGCGTCCGGGCGCCGTAGGCGATTGCAACGCGTCCATAGCGATCCCGATTGCTAACGAGTTCGTAGATGACCGGCCGCAGCGGCGCGAGTCCCAAACCGCCACTAGCGATCACAATGTCATGGCCGGCAAAGCGATCTAGCGGCCAGGGGGTGCCAAACGGGCCACGTATGCCTACGGAGTCGCCTACAGAGAGCCTCGCCAGGGCGTGCGTCACATTGCCAAGTCGTCGCACCGTGTGCGCGAAAGTTTCGCTCTTGGCAGGATTGGAACTGATCGAGAGTGCCGCCTCACCATAGCCCGGCAAATAGACCATGTGGAACTGTCCAGGGGCAAAGCTGCGTCCTTCCTCCTTGGCTCCGTCACGCCACGCGAATTCGTAGGTTGAGACATCGGAAGTCTCCTGTCGAATTTGCTCAATCCGCGCCGCCTCGCATCGCCAACCGCCGGGCTGCGGTAGAGCAGGTCGGGCATCGGCGGAGACGATCATGAGGCGCCCTCCCGGATGGCGGCGACTTCGGCAGTGAGGTCAATACCAACGGGACACCACGTGATGCAGCGACCGCATCCTACGCAGCCGACTTCGCCAAACTGATCTATCCATGTCGCGAGCTTATGCGTTAGCCATTGCCGGTAGCGGGCGGCGGTAGTCGCGCGAACCGTCCCTGAGTGCATTCGAGAGTGCTCACCCGTGAAGCACGAATCCCAGCGACGTTCGCGATGCGCATCGTCACCGGTCAGATCAGAGATTTCATCCACCGACGAGCAGAAGCAGGTGGGGCAGACCATCGTGCAGTTGCCGCAAGCAAGGCACCGCTCGGCGACGGCGTCCCACTCGGGATGCGTGAGATTGGCTAGCAGTAAGTCATGCAAACCCTCGGTTTCAAGATGCCGACGCTGCTTGATCGGCTCTTTGCCAGAATCGACCCGCATACTCTCTTCCAGCGACTCTGAGACAGCCTGGGCCGCGGCGATCTCATCCTTGCTGCAATGCCTATGCAGTGTTGTGGCGAGCGCCTCGCATCCCTTCGCTGTGTCGACCCTGAGGACGAAGTGGTCATCCATTTCGGTTAGCACCAGATCGGCCCCTTCAACAACTGCGGGACCGGCCGCCATAGAATGACAAAAGCAAGTAGCCGTAGCACGTCGGCAGTTGACGGCAAGTAGAAACAAACCCTTCCGTCGTGTTTGATACGCCGCGTCAACGAAGCTCCCACCTAGAAAGACACGGTCCTGAATGGCCAATGCCCGCAGGTCGCAAGCACGCACACCGATCGCTGCAATCGGCTGTGCCGCAAGCGGGGACGCATCGAAATTCCATCCGTCATCGCTTCTGACCGCCGAGCAGACCGCCTGGCAAGCGGGGAACAGATAGTTCTTTAGCGAATGGGGGCCGACCACGTAGTCGAAGAAACTGCCGGAGTCCGTGTGGCGGAGGCGATAGTGCCCCGCTTCTTGCTCATCAACAACCCCAATCGGCAATTGCTGAACGTCGCTCAGCTCGGCAAAGGCGACGGCGCCATCGACGATCGTTGGGCCAACGACTCGATAGCCGAGTTCTACGAGGCGACTTACGATCGACTGCAAAGAAGCTTTGTCGATCCGGACGAAGTCGCCAGTAGTAAGCTCCTGGGAAACCATCTACGTCGCTTTCGTTGCTTCGGCTTCCTCGACTTGCTTCCCAAAAACATCAGCGGCTTGCAGCCGCGCGACACGCAATCTCTTGGCAAGCGTCAATGCCGTGTTGCGCATCAACTCGTAGCCGATCTGGTAGTCATCGGCGACGATTTGCTGCAAAGTTGGCGTATCGATCTTCACCGCTCGCAGATCATCCAAAGCGCGTGCGGTGGCCGTGTAGGCGGGTTGGCCGAGAATAGCCGACCAACCAAGCAGCTCGCCCGGCCCCGCCGTGAGAATCCTCCGGCAGCCCACTGCCGGTGCGCATAGCTCCAACGCCGCGTTGCCGTCGGTGATGAACAGCACGAAGGCCGCCGGATCTCCCTCGCGGAAGATGACGGTCCCTTTCGGATGCTCCACAGGCTGTGCGACGGCAACGAACTGGCCGAGGCGGTCGTCTGTGAGTCCCGCCAGGACACGGTGCCCGCGTAACGATTGGGTGATCGTGTCGGTTTTCATACGAGGGCTCCTTCGACAACGACCGATTCGAGCGTCAATTCCTCGCCGCGAATGACTTGGATGCAGGTCCCTCCACAAACAGGGCACTTGAAGCGATATCGCTGGATCGCGAACTCATGACCGCACGTTTCACAACGCCCTTCAAGGTCTACCTCGTCGATCTGTAGAGCGGCCTCGCTGAGCCGTGTTGATGGCTTCAATTCGTCAAACGCTAAGGCGAAGAGCCGAGCATCGACGCCCGAGAAATCGCCGAGACTTACTGTGATGTTCGTCACGCAGTCTGGTTCAGCAACAAGCTCTTCGACCTGGGCGATCAAGGCGCGGACAAGCGTTCGCTCATGCATGGTGCGTCGCTCCGATCTCGCGACTGGCTGCCCGAGCAACCTCGGCAGCGAGGCAGTCGATCTGCGTTGATCGCACGTTTGCGACATGGCTTCCGATCTCGGCGAGCAACAACGCGGTCCTTGCGGGCAGTATTCCAAGCTCGGCAGCTAGTTGCAGCGTTGCTTCGACATCAATTCCATGCGAAGAAGTCGCCTTCGTCATGCGCAGTCGATCGTCCGGCCACGTCAGTCGGTGCAGGGTGCCGAACGAGGCTCCACTCTGACATGCGTCGACCACAAGCAGCGAGTCTTGCCCCAGTAGCTCGTCAAAGAGGTCGGCAGGTTGGCTTGCCTTTAGCAGCGTTATGCCAGCGGCGCCTTGCTCTGCAAGTTCATCAATCACCCGCCATCCGAGTGAATCGATTCCTTGGCAGCTACCGATACCGGCAATCAACATCGTTTGAGCTTAGTAGTAGGGCGGATAGCTTGGTCGCATGGGCTCGACCACTTTGTACTGCGTTTGGAGAAATGCAACCAAGTCGATCAGCTCAGAGATCGTCATCACGTCGTTGTAGTTGGTCATGTTCGACTCCCCATCGCGTGACACCAGCGCCGTGGTGTACGACTCGGACAGCCGGTGCGAAGGGTTGATGATCGACGTGACCAGGTCGTTGTAAGTCTTAACCTTGGCAACTTTGCCACCCAACACCACCTGTACCTGATCGCTTTCTTCACTCAACGGCAGATCAACGCCAGGAATATCGTGGCAGTCATAGCAGCGCATTTTCATAAAGACTTCCTGTCCCGCGGTTGCATTGCCGGCAGGTAATGCGAAGAAGTCGGCCCTCTGCGCGGGGTCCGCACAACCAATCGTGCTTAGGGCTGCAAGCACGCCGATGCCTCGCCAAATGTGTGGTCTGTTCATTTGGTTCCTCCCAGTCCCTAGGGTGGGCGGTTTGTGGCGATGGGTAAAGCTTCTCTCCAGCAGTGGAAGCAGCAATTGATGTGCCGCGTGAATACGGATCGCTGCTCGGCGATTGCGAGCGTAGTGCTGTGCAACTGTGCGGAATCGCACAGTCTCGCTGCGAGCATCGTCGCGTGCGTCTCGTCTACCAAGACAGCAATGTCGGTTGCTTTCCTGCCGATTGGCGCGCTAAGTGCTTCCGTTCGGATATTGCGTATACAACTGCTGCAGATCGAAGGTCACGGTCGGTTCATGGAGATCCGGACACCTGATCGGCTGAGGTTGCTGGCGGAGAGAAGCTATGGCCAATCCCATTTTGTACGTCACCGATTTTTCGCCGAATAGCGTGCCGGCGTTGCACCACGCATCTAAGCTTGCGGCTCAAACTGGTGAAGACCTCGTTGTAGCGCATGTGAGCGATGTGTTGCCGACGCCCGACAACCCGAGCCCGGTCTACCACTCGCTGCCGAGCATCATTGCTGCCGAGACGGCTGCGAAGGAGCAGCTCGATCAGATTGAGCCGACCGCGCCCGGTGTGACGATCGTCAGGCGACTGCTACACGGGGATCCTGCGGAGGAGATCATTCGCCATGCTAATGAGATTCGAGCGCAGATGATCGTCCTCGGTACGCACGGGCGTACCGGGCTGCTCAAGCTGCTGATGGGAAGCGTTGCCGAGGCGGTGGTGCGTGGAGCAGACTGTCCCGTCGTTGTGGTGAAACCATCGACGACGATAGGTGACAAAAGCTCTGACGGCTAAATCTGTTCCCGTTTCTTCGCGAAATGACGAATCGATGCGACGCAAGAGGTGTCGCAACAGTCGCAAGTGCGACAAGGCTTCAAGTTAAATGAATCTCTCTGCGACCACGTCAGCCAAACAAAGCCGCCAGCCGCCTATGCCTGCCTGGCATCAAATGAGCAAGGAGGACTGCCTTCTTGAACAAGGCGTTGATGCCAGCAACGGCCTCACTTCAGTGGAAGCGGCAGATCGCCTACGCGAGGTGGGCCGGAACGTACTGATCGAGGGCAAGGGGCGTAATTGGCTCGCGATCCTGCGAGAGCAATTGTGCTCGGCGTTGGTAGGGATCTTGCTGGCAGCGGTGATCATTTCGCTCGCCCTTGGAGAGTACGTCGACGCTCTTGCAATCATCACGATAGTCGTACTCAATACGGCGCTTGGGTTCTATCAAGACTATCGCGCTGAGAAGGCCTTGGCGGCGTTAAAGCGATTCGAAGTGTCGACGGTGCGCGTACTGCGTGACGGCAAGTGGCAAGCGTTGTCCGCCGAAGAACTTATCCCCGGTGACATCGTTCAATTGGAAGCCGGCAACCTCGTGCCAGCCGATTGCCGCTTGTTGCAGGCTTTTAGCCTCCGCACGCAAGAGGCCATGCTCACGGGTGAGTCGGCCGACATCGAGAAGGTAGTAAAGCCGCTTCCCGGCGATGATCTTTCGCTGGGTGACCGCAAGAACATGGTCTACAAGGGAACGCTGCTGACCTACGGCCATGCGACAGGCCTCGTCATCGCGACGGGTATGGCGACGGAGCTTGGCAAGATCGCCCATTCGCTCCACGTGGTTGAGCATCAAACAACACCACTCCAACGGCGATTGGGGCAGTTGGGCCGTACACTGGCGATTGCTTCCCTGGTGATCGTCGCGGCAGTATTCGCCATGGGGGCGATGCTGGGCGAAGACGTCCGCCTGATGGTGATGACCGCGCTGAGCCTTGCTGTCGCGATTGTTCCCGAGGGTCTGCCAGCCGTGGCGACCGTAACACTGGCGATCGGCGCCATGCGGATGTTCAATCTTCAGGCGTTGATCAGACGACTGCCGGCTGTCGAAACGCTCGGCTCGGTCACGGTGATCTGTTCCGACAAGACGGGCACGCTCACCGAAAACAAGATGACGGTCGAATCGCTTTGCGTTGATGATGAAAATATTCGCCTGCCCGACCGGTCGGCAACCGACCGCGTACCAGCGGGCGCCACTCACCTTGGAGTGGGATTGGACGAAGGCACATCAGCGGCCGCCGAACTTTTGCTCATGGGGGCAGGCCTATGCAGTGAGGCCGAACTGCGGTCAAGCGGTGACGACGCAAGCGAACCAGCGAACTTGGAAGCCCTCGGAGAACCAACCGAAGTCGCCCTTGTCACTGCCGCCGCCCGGTGCGGGCTGTCGAAGTCCGCCTTGCTCGAAGAGTTTCCTTTGGTCGAAGAGTTGGCGTTCGACTCGGTACGTAAACGCATGACTACGATCCATCGGATGGAAGCGGGCTCTAGACAGACGCTGCTGTCGTCAGACGCTCAAGCGGTGGCGTTTATGAAAGGCGCCACGGACCAAGTAGTCAATGCCTGCAGCGAGCGCCTATGGCACGGTCAACGGCAACCGCTTGATGACGCTGTTCGATTGCACATCGCTAGCCTACATGACCAACTGGCGGCGGAAGGAAAGCGAGTGCTTGCCGTTGCGTGCCGCCAACTTGCTAAGCTGCCAGCCACGTTCGTGGCGGAGGAAATCGAGCAAGGCATGACGCTACTAGGATTGGTGGCGATTGCCGATCCGGCCCGGCAAGAGGCAGCCGACGCGGTGACGCGTTGCCAGGCGGCCGGCATACGCCCTGTCATGATCACCGGAGACCACCCACTGACAGCGCTCAGCATCGCCGAGCAAGTCGGCATCGGGCATGCCGACGCTACGCTCAGCGGAAGTCAGCTGGCAACGCTCTCTGACGACGAGCTGCGGCAGCGCGTCGGCAACGTGAGCGTCTACGCACGAGTGGAGCCAAACGACAAACTGCGAATCGTCGAGGCGCTACAACAGATAGGCGAGGTGGTGGCGATGACCGGCGATGGCGTTAATGACGCCCCGGCGCTCAAGAAGGCACACATTGGCGTGGCGATGGGAGTGACCGGCGCCGATGTCTCCAAGGAAGCATCGGATATGGTGCTGCTAGACGACAACTTTGCCACGATCGTCAATGCGGTCGAGCAGGGGCGGATCGTCTACGACAACATTCGCAAATTCGTCCGCTACACCATGTCGAGCAACGCGGGCGAAGTGGTGGTGATGATCGTTGGACCGCTTATGGGGATGCCTTTGCCACTGCTACCGCTACAGATTTTGTGGATCAATCTCGTGACCGACGGGCTGCCCGGCCTGGCGTTGGCAGTGGAGCCGGCCGAGCGTGACACGATGCAGCGTCCGCCCCGCCAAACCAAAGAACCGATCATCGATCGCACAATGTGGATCAACATTGCGTGGGTCGGCCT